>JADGON010000132.1 GCA_017882945.1 Acidimicrobiia bacterium
CCGCTTCTGGGGTCGGCGCGGTACTCGGCGGTGTGCTGGCGCTCGTGTCGGAGGGGTGGGTCCCTCACCGGTCGGGTGGTCTGGCGCGGGCGCGGACTGGGGCGGCTGTTGGCCTGCTCAGCGCCGCCATGTCTTTGAGAGCCTCATGAGGGGCGCGGTCATGAGCCGTGGGAGCAGTCGGGGGCCTGGGACGACTCGCAGGCCGAGCTGCTCGAACATCGTGAGCATGTCCATCTGGAACCAGTGTTCGGCGGCCTTCCCGTCGACCATCCGGCTGATCTCGAGGCCGGAGAAGCGGACCTTGCGGCCGGTCGGTGGCAGGCCGCGGAAGGGCCCGGTGTGGGTTCCGGTGAACAGAATTCGCTGCGCGTTCATCTCCTCATCGGCCACGGTGTCCTGCACGTCGAGGTGCAGGTCGGGGAATCCCTCGACAAAGGCGCCTAGGAACGCGACCCACGCGTCGCTGTCGAGCGCGGGCAGGTGCATGCTGTCGGGAGCGTGCCCGATGTAGTCGGCGGTTCGCGCGTCGGCCTCACCCTCGTCGTCGCGGGCGTTGAAGGCGTCGACCCACTGGCGCGCGGCCAGCCTGTTCTCGGTCGGCGCGGATTTGCTCATGGTCTCGGTGGTCATGTTCTGTCTCCTTCGTGGTCAGGCCGGAATGCCGGGAGGGCCGAGGATCTCCAGGCCGTATTCGGCGGCCGTCTTCATCACCAGCTCCATGTCGGGCGGCGTTGGAGGACCGGGCGGGAGCTCCGGGCCGGGGGCGGGCTCGGCGAGCGCGCGGACGAAGCCCGCGAAGTCGCCTGGCTCGGTGACCAGGAGGAACCGCGCCATCTCGGAGCTCACGATGAACGTGTGCGGGATGTCGCGCGGCCCAAGGACGAACGAGCCTGCTGGTGCGACGTGGGTCTCTCCGTCGACCCAGATAGTGAGCTCACCTTCGAGGACGTAGAACCACTCGTCCTCGTTGTGGTGGACGTGGAGCGGCGAGCCGCTTCCCCGTGGGGCCGTCTGCTCGGTGACCAGGGCGCCGTCGCCGGCCGCCTTGATCGTCGTCAGCCCGCCGAAGAACCAGAGGTGCTCGCCGGTGCCGGGCTGCTGTGCGATGGGGGTGAGAGTTGTCATGTGCGCAGCATGCTCCGCGCGGCGCCGCGCGACCATCCCTCGCGCGCGGGGATCTTTCTTGCACGCGGTGGGAGACTTGGGCGATGGCACGGTCCGTCGAAGCGCTGATCGACGAGATCGATCTCCTCGCGTCCAGGGGACTGCCGCGCAAGGAGTTCTTCGCCGAGCTCGCTCCGAGGGTACGCACGGTGCTCGACAATGACGCGAGCTGCTGGCACACGCTCGATCCGCACACGCGTCTGCTGACCAGCGATGACCCCGCGGAGCTGATCGGCCGCGGGATCCTAACCCCGGAGCAGGGCCCCGGCGCGGGTGAGCTGATCGTCCGCAGCGAGTACATGATCGATGACGTCAACACGTTCGCCGGGCTCGCCGCCAAGCGGGTGCCGGTCGGGATCCTCGACCATGCCACCCGTGGCAATCCCGAGAGCAGCCCGCGATACCGCGATCTCCTGCTGCCGCTCGACATCCCGCACGAGCTCCGTGCCGCGTTCGTCATCCGCGGTCGGGTCTGGGGCGCGGTCCACATCGCCCGGCGCGGGTCGAGCGGCCCGTTCCAGCAGCAGGACGCCGACGCCCTGGCCGCGATCACCGGGGCGGTCGCGCGCGGGATCCGCACTTCGCTGCGCTTCGACGCGGCTCGGCGCATCAATGGGCTCGAGGCGCCCGGCCTCGTCGTCCTCGGCCCCGGCGACGAGGTGGAGATGATCACTCCGCCGGCGCGGGAGTTGCTCGCCTCGATCGCCGCTAGCGACCTCCCCTACTCCGACGACGACATGCCCGCCGCGGTGCTCTCGCTCGCGGGGTTCGTCCGGAGTGCGCCCCACGCGGCCCAGGGAGGCGCGAACGTCGTCACCGTGCCGGCCGAGGACAATTGGGTAACCCTCCACGCGTCCCGTCCGGGTTCGGCTTCCGACGGCCGCGTGGCGATCGTGATCGAGCGCGCCAGCGCGGCCCGCTCGGCAACCGTCCGCCTGGAGGCGTTCGGCGCTACCGCCCGCGAGCGTGAGGTCGCCACGCTCCTCGCACGCGGGCTGTCGCGCGTCGAGATCGCCGAATCGCTGGTCCTCTCTCCGCACACGGTCGAGGACCACACCAAGAGCCTCTACGAAAAGGTCGGCGTCGCTTCGCGCCAGGAGCTCGTCGCTCGGGTGTTTCTCGACGAGTACCTGCCCGAGGTAGCCCAGAGCACGCCGCTCACCTCCCGAGGACGCTTCGACCGCGTCTAGCCTCCGGCCCTGCTTCCGTTCCGTGACTGGGTCCCGCCAGTCTGCGTCGGTGAGCCTCCTCCGCGTGGAAAGATGTCATGAGCAGTCCGTCTGACCAGACGTGTAGGGACCTCCTCAGCTCAAGCGCGGAGTGTGTCCGCGCAGGCTTGGTAACCGTGGAGCTTGAGGAGGCCCCTTGTGAGCATCGTAATGGGACTTGATCAGCATCGAGGACAGATCACCGGTGAGTGGATCGATACCGGTACCGGCGAGGTGCAGCGCGCGCGTGTGGCGCCGGCGGATCGCGCGGCTGTGCGGAAGTTCTTGTCGCGTTTCCGCGGCCGGGAGCTGGAGGTCGCGCTTGAGGCGACGACGGGGTGGTGGTTCGTGGTCGAGGAGCTGCGGCGGGTTGGCGCTGTTGTGCATCTCGCCGAGCCGGCGGAGACCGCCGACCTGCGGGGGTCGAAGAAGCGCGCGAAGGGCGACCGGGCGGACGCCCGGCATCTGCGGGAGCTGTTGATGGTCGGTCGGTTGCCGGAGTCGTGGATCGCGTCTGATCACATCCTCGATCTGCGCGCCCGGGTGCGGTTGCGCCACACGCTCTCTGAGCAGCGCGGCGAGTGGCAGCAGCG
>JADGON010000464.1 GCA_017882945.1 Acidimicrobiia bacterium
GGATCTGGCGGAAGGGCTCGCCCGTGAGTTGTACGGCGTCGACGTCCAGGCCCTGGGTTCGGGCCGTGTCGATGAGGTGCCGAAGGAGGGCGCGGCCGGCTTGTTCGACCCGTTCGGTGGCTCCGCCGTCGGGAATGGCGGTGTCAAGGAGCGCGCCGAGGATGTGGTCGGTGGTCACGGCGACGAGACGGAGCTGAGCGCGCCAGCCGGTGGCGAGATCGAGGGCGACCCGCGCGGCGCGCAGTGCCGCGGGAGAGTCGTCGACGGCGACCAGGATGCGTCGGATCGTCATCGTGGCTCCGGTGTCGAGTGTGCGGGGTCGGGGATGGTCGGGTGGAGTCGGGTGCGCGTGAGCTCTTCGCGTTCGTGCTCGTCGAGACGCAGCTCGAGCTCCCCGAGCGTGGTGCGGAGCTCGGGGATCCAGCGGTCGCGTACGGCTCGCAGCCGCCGTTGGGTGAGAGTGAGCTCGGTGCTGACGCGTGCGACGGCGGTCGTCGCGGCGGCGTGTTCGACGGCCGCCTGCAACGCGTGCCGGTAGGCGGCCGCGGCTGCCGCGAGCGCCGTCGAGCCGGCGATCGAGGGCGTTGTGGGGAGCTCGCAACTGGCCTCGCTCGGGAACTCCACTCCCATCTCGGTACGCCACGTGAGGCGCGCGACGGCGGGGCTCGAGGCGCTCGCGGCAGCCTGGAGACCCGATCGGTCGCCGAGGATCATCGCTCGGAGTTGCCACGTCTGTGCGTCGCGTACCGCGGTCGTCCATGCGGTGGCGGTTCGTTCGGCGAGCGCCGTGAGGCGACGTTCTTCGTGGCGAAGCACAAGCTGTTTGCGGTGCAGGATGCTGGCTGCCCGCTCGGCGACGGCGAGGCGGTCCATGAGCCACAACCGTCCGGAGCGACCTGGGGGATAGCGGATCCTCACGATGGCGGCTCCGTCGGGTCGGGGTGGTAGTGCGCGTCGAGGACGTCGGCTGAGAGCATCGTCAGCTCGCGGCGGGGAAGGACGGACGTGACCGCCCACGCTCGCGTCAAGGTGTCGTCGAGGGTCCGGCTCTCGTTGACGCCTTGGTTCATGAAACGACGATTGAACTCGTCCGCAAATCGCAAGTAGAAGCGATCGGTCTGGGAGAGCGCGGCCTCTCCGAGTAGCTCGGTGAGCTCGCGTACGTCACGGGCTTTGGCAAGGAGGGCGACAAGCTGCGCGGCGAGCTCGAGGTGGTCGTCACGGGTGCGGCCGGGTCCGGCGCCGCGGCGCATCAACCGCGACAGCGACGCGAGCGGTTCGATTGGTGGGTAGATGCCCGCGGTGTGCAGCTCGGGGGAGAGCACGAGTTGTCCTTCGGTGATGTATCCGGTCAGGTCGGGGACCGGGTGGGTGATGTCGCCGCCGGGCATGGTGAGCACGGGAACCTCGGTGACCGACCCGTTGCGACCGCGGATGCGACCGCAACGTTCGTAGATGGAGGCGAGGTCGCTGTAGAGGTAGCCGGGGTAGCCGCGCCGGCCGGGCATCTCGCCGCGTGCAGCCGAGACTTGGCGCACCGCTTCGCAGTAGGCGGTCATGTCGGCCATCACGACCAGGACATGACGATGCGTCGCGAACGCGAGATGTTCGGCGACGGTCAGCGCCACCCGGGGGGTGACGATGCGTTCGATCACGGGATCGTCGGCGGTGTTGAGAAACAGCGCGAGCTCACCCGACGCGGCGCGTTCCTCGAGCGCGTCGCGCACGGCGTCAGCGTCTGTGTGCGTGATGCCCATCCCGGCGAACACGACCGCGAACGGTTCGCCACCCGCATGGGCTTGCGCGGCGATCTGGGTCGCGAGCTCGAGATGAGGCAGTCCACCGACCGAGAAGATGGGCAGCTTCTGGCCGCGCACCAAGGTCGTGAGTGCGTCGATGGCTGAGATACCGGTGAGGATCGCGTCGCTCGGAGTATCGCGGGCGGTCGGGTTGAGCGGCGCACCGTTCACATCGGCGAAGGCGTCGCCGAAGATCGGCGGACCGCCGTCGAGGGGTGTGCCCCGGCCGCTGCACACGCGCCCCAGCCAGGCCTCGCCCACGCCGATCCGCATCGGATGGCCCAAGAACCGCACCGCAGTCCCAGTGGTGGCGATTCCTGCGGTTCCCTCGAGCACTTGGATCACGGCCAGGTCGCGATCGCGTTCCAGGACGACGCCGTGGCGTACACCGTTGTTGTCGAGGAGGATCTCGGCGTCTTCATCCCACCCGACACCGTCGACACCTGCGACGACGAGGAGGGGGCCTTCGACCCGACGGATGTCGGTGTAGTCGATGGGGAGGTGGCTGATCATGGGGTTGGGAGCATGGCGAGGACTTGGTCGCGATGCTTGGTTACGGTGTCGACGTCGTCGGGGCCGGCGTCGTCGCGTGCTCGGATCAGCGGGGAGAAGTCGACTTCCTCGAGCATCGACGCGGGGAGCCCTTGGGAGATCAGTTCGAGGCAGCGGTCATGGACGACCAGGACGGAATCGGCGATCGCGGCCTGTTTGAGTGGTGCTGCATAGCCGTCGTTGCGACTCAACGCGCTCTGCTGGAGGACCCCTTCGCGGATGAGGCGACCGGTGAGCAGAATGACGCGTTCGCGGCCGGGAAGCGCGCTGATCCCCACCAGGTCGGCGATGGGTTGGAGCCGGTCCGCTTCGGCCAGCAGCCCGGCAAGGCGGGCCCGCCGGTCGGGCCAGCTGGGATCACCGTTGGCGACGTGCCACGCGGCGAGGTCGTCCGCGTCGCGCGAGAACGACGAACGCCACGTCACCGCGGGATAATGGCGGGCGTACGCGAGGTCGCGGTCAAGGGTCCACACTGTGCGCACGAACCGTTGGGGGTGGGCGGAGACCGGCTCGGTGAAGTCCCCGCCGGGCGGCGAGACCGCAGCGATCACGGTGACGGATCCTTCGGCACCTGCGAGCGTACGGACACGTCCGGCGCGTTCGTAGAACGCGGCGAGCGCGGACGGCAGACTCGCGGGGTA
>JADGON010000133.1 GCA_017882945.1 Acidimicrobiia bacterium
GCCGCGACACGCGCGGCCAGGGCAACGCGTCGGCGACGATCAAGCTCACGCTGATCGCCGACGGGGACGGCACTCGCGTCGACGTCGACACGGACCTCTCGATCACCGGCAAGGTGGCCCAGTTCGGCCGGGGCGTGATGGCCGACGTCTCCAACAAGCTCCTCGCGCAGTTCGTCGACAACCTCGAGCGCGACGTGTTGAGCCGCGACGTGGTGGACCTCACGGCGAGCGAAGCGAACGAGGCTCGGGTCCCGGCCGCGTCCGAGCCCGAGGAGGCATCCGACGAGCTGGTGGCGGAGGCCGTGGCGGCGGGTGCCGAGCCCGCGGCCGAGCCGTCCGGGAACGGTGCCGCCGTCCGCAAGGTTCACCAGGGCGAGGTCGAGCCGGTGAACCTGCTCGAGATGACCGGGTCATCGCTCGGGCGCCGGCTCGCGCCGATCGTCGGCATCGCCGTGGTGGCCCTGCTCGTCCGTTGGGTCCTCCGGCACCGCCGGCGCTGACCGGGATCCGCGCCGTGGTGAACCGCGAACTCTAGGATCGAACCCGTGTTCGATCCGACGGGGCCGGTGCTCGGGATCGACCCGGGCGTTTCGCGCTGTGGCTACGGCGCCGTCGTGGGTCGAGGGGCAACCGGTCGCGGCTCGGAATGCCGGGCAGTCGCCTTCGGGGTCATCCGCACGTCACCCGATCTCCCGCTGCCCGAGCGGCTCGGCCGGTTGCAGACCGAGCTCGAAGCGCTCATCGAGGATCTCGCGCCATCCGCGCTGGCGGTCGAGCGCGTCCTGTTCCAGGTGAACGTGCGCACCGCCATGTCGGTCGGCCAGGCGAGCGGGCTGGCCCTGGCCACCGCGGCGCGCGCGGGGATCCCCGTCGCCCAGTACAGCCCGAACGAGGTGAAGCTGGCCGTGGCCGGCTACGGCGGGGCCGAGAAGGCGGCGGTGCAGGCGATGGTCGTGCGGCTGCTCTCGCTCTCCGCTCCACCGGACTCGCCGGACGCGGCCGACGCGTTGGCGCTCGCGCTGTGCCACCTGTGGGGTGCGCCACTGCAAGCGGTGCGCGACACCGCCAAGGAGCCGGCCTCGGGATACGCCCGCGCGGTCGCCGCTGCGCTCGCCAAGGATTCGGGGACTCGATGATCGGCTCGGTGCGGGGAACCGTCGTGGAACGCAGCGCGACGGGGGAGGTGTTGGTCGAGGTCGGCGGCGTCGGCTACCGGTGCCTGGTGCCGCTCGGCGCGATTCCCGCGCTGGCGCCGGCGGCGCAGGCCTTCCTCTTCACCCATCTGCACGTTCGCGAAGACGCGATGACGCTCTACGGGTTTCCCACCCGCGACGAGCGCGACACGTTCGAGGTGCTGATCGGCGCGAGTGGCGTCGGCCCGAAGCTCGCGCTCGCGATGTTGTCGGTGCACCCACCGGCCGTGTTGCGTCGCTGCGTCGCCGACGACGATCTCGACGCGCTGTGCATCGTGCCGGGGGTCGGGAAGCGAACTGCGCAGAAGCTGATGATCGAGCTGAAGAACCGCTTGGGCGTCCCGGACCTCGACCTGGTCGAGCCGGGCCGCGAGTCCGCGCCGACCGCCCGGGCCGAGGTGCGGGCCGCGCTCACCGAGCTCGGCTACGGACCTGACGAGGTCCGTGTCGCGCTGAGCGACCTCCCGGCCGACGGCACGATCGGCGACCTCCTCCGGGCCGCGCTCAAACGACTTGCGGTCCGAGCATGACCAGGGACGAGCTGATGCGCGCGAGCGCGGATCCGGTCGAGGCGGCGGAAGAGACGACGCTGCGGCCGCGCCGGCTCGACGAGTTCGTCGGCCAGCCCCGGCTGAAGGAGCACCTCGACATCCTGTTGGGTGCGGCGCGCCAGCGGGGTCAAGCGGTGGACCACCTGCTCTTCGCGGGTCCGCCCGGTACGGGCAAGACGAGCCTCGCCGGCATCGTCGCCGCCGAGATGGACGTGGCGCTGCGCGTCACGAGTGGTCCGGCGCTGGAGCGTGCGGGCGACCTCGCCGCGATCCTCACGAACCTCGACGACGGCGACGTGCTGTTCGTCGACGAGATCCACCGGCTGCCCCGCGCGGTCGAGGAGGTCCTGTATCCCGCGATGGAGGATTTCCAGCTCGACATCGTGATCGGCAAGGGCCCATCGGCCCGTTCGATCCGCCTCGACCTGCCGCGCTTCACCCTGGTCGGGGCCACGACCCGGACCGGGCTGATCACCGGACCGCTGCGTGACCGGTTCGGCTTCGTCGCCCGGCTGGACTACTACGAGACCGCAGACCTCGAGGCGATCCTGACCCGCGCCGCGCGCATCCTCGGGGTGCCACTCGAGCCCGAAGGCGCCCGGGAGATCGGGGGCCGGGCCCGAGGGACACCCCGCATCGCGAACCGGCTCCTGAAGCGGGTGCGCGACTACGCCGAGGTCCGGGGCGACGGCACCGTCAACGGCGAGACGGCCCGTGCGGCACTCGCCATCTTCGAGGTCGACGAGCTCGGCCTCGACAAGGTCGACCGGGCGTTGCTGCGCGCCCTCTGCGTCACCTTCGCCGGTCAGCCGGTGGGGCTCTCGACCCTGGCCGTCGCGGTCAGCGAAGAGCCGGACACCGTCGAGGAGGTGTACGAGCCGTTCCTCCTCAAGCAGGGCCTGCTCATGCGCACTCCCCGGGGTCGGGTGGCCACCGCGGCCGGGTTCGGCCACCTCGGTCTGGCCCCGCCGGCTCCGGAAAGCCGGCCTCCCGGGTTGTTCGACGGACCGGAGTGACCGGGGGCGGAGGAGACCTCGCGGTACAGTCCTCCGTCGGTTTCCCCCCGCGAATCGTTGCCCCTCATGACCATCACAATTGTCCTCTACCTCGCGCTGCTCGCCGTGGCGTTCTTCATCCTCATCGTCCGTCCCCAGCGACGGCAGATGGCCGCGCGGCGGGCGCTGATCGCGAGCCTGGAGGTCGGCGACGAGGTGATCACCGCGGGCGGGATCTACGGCACGATCCTCGAGATCACGGACACCACCCTCGACGTCGAGGTGGCCCCGGGCGTGGTGCTCACGCTCGCCCGGGAAGCCGTGACCGCGCGCGCCGCGCCGGCGGGTCCGGCCGAGGCTCCCGAGCTCGATGCTCCGGCTGAGCCGGGCGAGGACGACTGATGCGCCGCAACTTCTGGTACCTCATGATCACCGTGATCCTGATCGTCGGCGCGTTCGTCGCCACGCTGATCTCGGGGAACCGGCCGGTGCTGGGCCTGGACCTGCAGGGCGGGATCTCGGTCGTGCTCGCGCCGGTGGGCAACGTGAAGAACCAGGCGTCGCTGAACAAGGCCGTCGACATCATCCGCAACCGGGTGGACTCCCTCGGTGTCGCGGAACCCGAGATCAGCCGGCAGGGATCGAACGTGATCATCGACCTACCCGGCGTGCGTGACCGTGACAAGGCGCGCCGCCTGGTCGGAAAGACCGCCGAGCTGCGGTTCCGGCCGGTGCTCGCGATCCTTCCGCCCGAGACCAAGTCCGCCACCACGACGACGAAGGCACGGGCATCGACCACCACCGTCGCGGGTGCGACGACCTCGAGCAGCTCGACGACCACGACGACGAACCCGATCAAGACCTCGACCCCGGCCGAGGACACGGCCGGCGCGACCGTGATCCTTCCGGGCCGCGGGACCGGGACCAAGGCGGTGCGCTACCAGCTGGGTCCGGCCGCGCTGACCGGGAAAGGTGTGAGCGGCGCGAAGGCGAGCTTCCTCGGTGGAACCCAGGGGTGGGTGGTCGACCTCTCGCTGAGGAGCGACGGCTCGACCGCGTTCAACAACCTCGCGAAGGCGTCGTACCCGAAGCAGCCGCCGCAGAACGCCGTGGCGATCGTCCTCGACGGCGTCGTGCAGTCGGCACCCGCGTTCCAGACGAACAGCTTCAGCGGTGACGTGCAGATCTCCGGGAACTTCAGCGAGGGTGACGCCAAGGACCTCGCGACGGTCCTCCAGTACGGCGCGCTGCCCGTGCAGCTCAAGGAGCTGACGACCCAGAGCGTGTCGCCGACGCTCGGCACGGACCAGCTCCGGGCGGGGATCGCGGCCGGCGTGATCGGGCTCGCGCTCGTCGCGCTCTACATGCTCCTGTTCTACCGGGTGCTCGGTCTCGTCGTGATCAGCGGGCTCTCGCTCTCCGCGATGGCCATCTACGCGCTGATCTCCTACCTCGGTACCGCCATCGGATTGACGCTGACCCTGGCCGGCGTGACCGGATTGATCGTCTCGGTCGGCGTCACCGTCGACTCGTACGTCGTGTACTTCGAGAAGTTGAAAGACGAGGTGCGCACGGGACGTACCGTGCGCTCCTCCGTGGACCGCGCGTTCGAGAAGTCGTTCCACACGATCCTGGCCGCCGACCTGGTGTCGCTCATCGGCGCCGCGGTGCTCTACGCACTCGCCATCGGGTCGGTGCGGGGCTTCGCGTTCTTCCTCGGCATCTCCGTGGTGCTCGACCTCTTGATCTCCTACTTCTTCATGCACCCGCTCGTGTACTTCATGGTGCAGAGAAGCGAGCTGGTCACCGTGAGGAAGGTCGGCATCGCGGCGGGCCTCGATGCCGTGGGGGTGACGGCCTGATGCGGGCCGACGGCAAGCACCACACCCTGAAGGACCTCTACCACGAGAGGACCACGTTCGACTTCCTGCACCGGCGGTGGCGTTGGGCGTTGCTCTCCGGGATCGTGCTGCTCGCGGGGGGACTCGGCCTCATCGTGCACGGCGGCCTCAACCTGGGGATCGACTTCACCGGGGGCACGGTCTGGGAGCTGACCGCCAAGCAGGCACCGTCGTCGGGAGCCATCCGCAACATCGTCGCCCCGCTGGGTGTGCCGGAGCCCAAGATCGTGATCGTCGGGAGCAAGGGGCTCCGCGTCCAGGGCGAGAACCTTCCGGCGGCCAAGCAGGAGAAGATCACCCAGGCGCTCGCGAAGTACGGCGGGGTGAAGACGGCCGACGTGAGCGTGAGCGACGTCGGACCGACCTGGGGCGGCCAGGTCAGCAGCAAGGCGTTGCGCGCGCTCGTCATCTTCTTCTTCGTGATTGCGCTGTACCTGTCGTTGCGGTTCACGATCAAGATGGCGATCGCCGCGATCATCGCGGTGATCCACGACATCGCGATCACCATCGGTGTCTACGCGATCACCGGCTTCGAGGTGACGCCGGCAACGGTGATCGCGTTCCTCACCATTCTCGGATTCTCCTTGTACGACACCGTCGTGGTGTTCGACAAGATCAAGGAGAACGAGCGAATGGTGGGCACGATCAACAACGTGACCTACACCGACATGGCGAACACGTCGCTGAACCAGGTGTTGATGCGCTCGTTGAACACCTCGTTCGTCGCGCTGCTGCCGGTGGCGTCTCTGCTGGTGGTCGGCGTGTGGATCTACGGTGCACTCGCGCTTCGTGACTTCGGCCTCGCGCTGTTCGTCGGCTTGCTCACCGGCGCGTACTCGTCGATCTTCGTGGCGACCCCGATCTTGGCCTGGCTCAAGGAGCGCGAGCCGAAGCACCGCGCCGTGGCCGGGCGGGTCGAGACCCGCGCCCAGCGCGCGGCTGCCCCCGAGTACCAGGGGGAGCCGGAGGAGAAGGTCACCGCAGGCACCGCCCCGGCCCCCGCTTCCACCACCCCTGCGCCGGGGGGCCCGACGGCGGCCATCACCCCGCGTCCACGTCAACAGCGAGGTCGCAAGCGCAAGTAGGTCCGAAGCGGACAGGGTCCGTGCGCGACAATGGGTGCCAATCCGATGAGCATCACCGAGCCCCCCCGCACCGAGACCCGGGCCGTCGACCGCCGTTCGGTGCTGCCCTGGCGGCGTCACTACGTCGACGTGGCCGTCGCGCCCCTGATCGACGCGTTCCTCGAGCGCCATCGCAAGGCGGACACCGATCTCATCGAGCGGGCCTACCGGGTGGCCTGGCGGGCCCACGCCGAGCAGGTGCGCCGGTCCGGGGAGCCGTACATCTCGCACCCCATCGGCGTGGCCATGATCCTCGCCGACCTCGGCCTCGACGACGTGACGATCGCCGCCGCGCTGCTCCACGACGCCGTCGAGGACACCGCGACGACCGCGGATGAAATCGAGCGGGACTTCGGCCCGGACGTCGCCGCGATCGTCGACGGCGTCACCAAGCTGGACCGGCTCCAGTTCAGCTCGAAGGAGGCCCAGCAGGCCGCGACCTTGCGCAAGATGCTCGTGGCGATGGCCAAGGACATCCGGGTCCTGCTCATCAAGCTCGCGGACCGCCTCCACAACATGCGCACGATCGCCTCGCTGCCCGAGGCCAAGCAGCTGCGCATCGCTCAGGAGACGCTGGACATCTACGCACCCCTCGCGCACCGGCTCGGCATCGGTGACGTGAAGTGGCAGCTGGAGGATCTCGCGTTCGCGGTGGTGCACCCGAAGCGCTATGCCGAGATCGAGCAGCTCGTCTACACGCAGGCTCCCGAGCGCGGGGAGTATCTCGAGGCCCTGTTGCTCGAGCTCAGCCAGCGTCTCGCCGAGCTCAAGATCGATGCGAGCGTGCGCGGCCGTCCGAAGCACTACTGGTCGATCTACGAGAAGATGGTCGTCAAGAACAAGGAGTTCGACGAGGTTCAGGATCTCGTCGGCCTCCGCGTCGTGGTCGAGACCGTGAAGGACTGCTACGCGGCGCTGGGATCGATCCACGCGTGGTGGCGTCCGGTGCAGGGCCGGTTCAAGGACTACATCGCGATGCCCAAGTTCAACCTGTACCAGGCGTTGCACACGACCGTCATCGGACCCGGTGGTCGCCTCGTCGAGGTGCAGATCCGCACCGAGGAGATGCACCGGCGCGCCGAGTACGGGATCGCCGCGCACTGGGGGTACAAGGAGCGCGACGAGGGGAACAAGGCCGACGACCTCGTATGGCTCCAGCGCCTCGTGGACTGGCAGCAGGAGACCGAGGACCCGGCTGAGTTCATGCAGTCGCTGAAGATCGACCTCGAACAGGACGAGGTCTTCGTCTTCACGCCGAAGGGCAAGGTCGTCACGATGCCGACCGGGGCGAACCCGGTGGACTTCGCCTACGCGATCCACACCGAGGTCGGGCACCGGTGCATCGGCGCCCGGGTGAACGGGCGCCTCGTGCCGTTGGACTCGACCCTCGCTTCGGGTGACACGGTGGAGATCTTCACGAGCAAGGTCGAGGGTGCGGGCCCGAGCCGCGACTGGCTGCAGTTCGCGCAGACGCCGCGAGCCCGCACCAAGATCCGGCACTGGTTCTCGCGCGAGCGTCGCACCGACGCGATCGACACGGGCCGCGAGGAGCTGGTGAAGGCGCTCCGCAAGGAAGGGCTGCCGATCCAGACCGCATCGAAGCGCCTGCGCGACATCGCGGAGACGCTGCACTACGCGGACGTGGAGGCGCTCCACGCGGCGATCGGTGAAGGCCACGTCTCGGGCAAGGCCGTGGCCCAGCGCCTTCGGCGAGAGATGGCCGGCGGCGAGGAGCAGATCCCGACCACCGCCCGGCGCCCGGCGCGCAGCAACGCGCGGCGCCGCTCCGCCGGAGTCCACGTGGAAGGGCTGGACGACGTGCTGGTCCGGCTCTCACGCTGCTGCACTCCGGTCCCGGGCGACGAGATCATCGGTTTCGTGACCCGCGGGCGTGGGGTCTCCGTGCACCGGTCGGACTGCGCGAACGCGGGAGGACTCGCCACCCAGGCCGAGCGGCTCATCGAGGTCGAGTGGGATCACGACTCGCCCGGCACCTACGTGGTGTCGCTCGAGGTCGAGGCGCTGGATCGCTCCCGCCTGCTGCGTGACGTGGCCAACACGCTGGCCGACCACCACGTCAACATCCTGGCCTGCACGAGCCAGACCTCGAGCGACCGGGTGGCCCGGTTCCGCTTCGATTTCGAGCTTGCCGACCCCGGCCACCTCGAGTCGATCATCACCGCGATCAAGCGGGTCGACTCGATCTACGAGGTCTCCCGGGTCCTCCCCGGCCACGCGAACACGTAATTCCCGAGTCACTCCGGGCGTCCTCCCGGAGGTTGGGGTGTGGCGGTCGCGCTCCGGAGATCTTGGGGATGGGCCGAGCCGCCGGAGGGCGTCTGGAGGTTGGGGTGTGGCGGTCGCCCTCCGGAGATCTTGGGGATGGAGGTCAAGGGTGGGGTGCTCGACTGCCGATAAGGGCGGCAGCGAGGAGAAACGACCGGAATGACCGCGCGTACACGAGCCGGAGGCGGAGCTGGCCAGGGCGCCAGCCGGGACGAGCGCGGGCTGACGATGATCGAGCTCGTGGTCGCGGTGAGCGTGTTCGCGATCCTGGCCGGCGGTCTGGCGCTCACGATCCAGGGGGGCCTGAACCTTGCCCGGAACAACCGCAACCGCAGCATCGCTGCCAACCTGGCGAGCCAGGAGATGGACGAGATCCGGCAGTCGTCGTTCACGACGTTGCCGCTCGGCCTGGTCGACCGGTCCCAGTCGGTCGACGGGGTTCCGTACACGGTTCGGCGC
>JADGON010000134.1 GCA_017882945.1 Acidimicrobiia bacterium
CGGTGCGGTTACGCGCCGTCCAGGGCCTTCAGCGCGCCCTGCACCTTTCCGACGGTCGCCTTCGGGCTCCCGATAGGCAACCTCCCGGTTCGAGGCAATGACTGCATTCGACTGCCCAAATAACGAGGCCCCCTCAATTCTGTTCAACGTTCAAGCAGCGTCACTATCCTGGCGAGCAAGCGTCTCGTGGCCCCGACTCCACCCTGCCCGGAGCTGGGGCCTCGACGCGACACCAGCCTCGACCAGCAACGCTGCATCTGGACCCCCCGGGGTCTACGCCTCGACCAGCTCGAGGAATGGCTCGGGATCGCAGATCCGACTAGCCCCGACACCGCGAGCGCCGACGCTCTCTACAATCCCCGCCGTGGTCGATCACCGCGTCCTGCAGCTCTTCATGCAGCCCTCCGGCGTGGAGATCCCCGTGCTCGTGCTCCCCGACCGGCCGGCGTGGCATGACCGGGCCGCGTGTATCGGCCAGGTCGATCTCTTCTTCCGCGGGAGCCCGCATGCGGCCGAGCAGACCGCCGTCATCTGCGCGGCGTGCCCGGTGCGCGTCGACTGCTTCGACTACGCGATGGCCGACCCGGAACTCGTCGGGTTCTGGGCCGGCACCACCGCGCGCGACCGGCAGCACCTATGGCGCGAGGCTGCCTAAGACGCGTCGAGACCCCCGCTCCCCCTGGAGAGGGGGAGGAGTCGAGCCGGGGCCTGGACGCGTCGAGGCCCTGCCTGTTGTGGCAGAGCCTGGCGACGCTACGGCTCGTCCTTGGGTTCGCACTGACATCCTCAGGCGCAGGTTGCGGGACCGCCTCGTGAAGGAACCATCGGCACGATCGGGACCGATCCTGAGTGCCGCCGCATCCGGGAGGCTGCGCGACCTGGATCGGGAGCCCCCCGGTTACGACGGTCGTCGAGGTCCCGGTTCCGCGCAGGAAGTGGGGCTACTGCGCGGGGAGGCCAGGGCCTTCGACTGATCCACCTTGCGCCCGACGCGGACCGAACGCAAGGGCCGCCGCAACCAGGGAGGTATGCGACCCAACATCGGGAGCCCTTGTGACCTTCTGCCCTGTTCTCATCCGGCTGTGCCCAGGACCATGGACCACAGAAGCGTCGAGACCAACAAGAGGAAGTGGTCGTTGTGAGTCTGTGGACGCGATGCCATTACCGTCGTCCATCATCTCGTTGTGGCCAGCGATGACCGCGCCCAGCGGTTGGAATTGGGTCTTGGCCGGCCTGATGATGCTCCTCATAGTTGTAGCGATCGTGTTCACTATCTGGGCGATTGTTCGCGGCACCCGGCCCAGCGCTCCGTCGCCGCCGCCGAACGATCGAGCGCGGGAGATCCTGGCCGAGCGGTTCGCTCGCGGTGAGATAACGACGGACGAGTATCAGGAGCGGGTCAAGCACTTGGTCTAGGTCCACTGTGGACCGTGTGGCATCACGACTTGCGGGTGTCACCACGCGTGACCGGCCCAGGCGCGACGCGGCCTAGCCAAGCGCCTTTAGCGCGCCCTCAACCCTGCCAAATGTTGCCTTCGGGCTGACCTTGTAGAACGCATCGACGATCTTGCCCTTCTCGTCGATGACGAAGGCCGAGCGGATGATGCCGAAGTACTTCCGGCCGTACATGGACTTCTCGCCCCACACGCCGAACCGTTCGGCGACCGCGTGGTCCTCGTCCGCGAGGAGCGGGAAGCCGAGCTTGAACTTCTTGTCGAACTTGTCCTGACGCTCGGGTGAGTCGGGGCTGATCCCCACGACGGCGGCGCCGAGCTTGGTCAGGTCCTTCCGGTGGTCGCGGAGATCACACGACTGCGCCGTGCATCCCGGCGTGTCGGCCTTCGGATAGAAGTACACGACGACCCTCCGGCCTTTGAAGTCCGAGAGCTTCGTCTTCTCGCCGTGCTGGTCGACGAGCGTGAACGCGGGGGCCTTGTCTCCCGCTGAGAGCTGCGCCATCGGTTCCTCCGGTTCGCCTCGGTCGCGGAATCGCGCCGTAGCATGCCGCGCGTGCGGCGCCGGGCGACAATCCACGTCGACGCGACGTACGACGTCGTTGTCGCCACCGCGCGGCGTGAGCTCGGTCTTGACGACGAGCTACGCGGGCTCACCGACGCGGGGGCGGACGTCACCGTCGTCGTCACCACCGCGCCGGACGGTACGGGCACACGGGTTGACGTCGATGTCGCGGATGATCTGCACATCCCGTTCTTCCAGTGGTTCTTCGGTCCCCCTCATCGACGGTCGTTGAGTCGTGCTGCCCGCCACGGCGCCGACGCCATCCAAGCCGCGGTCAACGACACTCCCCCTCCCAAGCCACTCGGACGGTCGCTCTTCCTCCCTCCCGTCACGTTCACCCCGACTCAGGCCGCCCTCATCGCATCGGTGGCACTCGCGGCCGTGCTGGCCAGCTTCGGTTCGGCGCTCTTCGGCCAGAACGCGGACCCGATTGCCAAGAGCTTCGGCATCTCCGATGCCAACCTGGGCGTGTCGCTGGCCGTCACCCGCGCCGGCGTCCTCTTCGCGTTGGTCGCCACGGCGCTCGCCGACCGCCGCGGCCGGCGGATCGTGCTGCTCTGGTCGGTCGCCGGCGTGTGCCTCGGCAACCTCGTCTCGGCCGCGGCACCCAACATCGAGGTCTTCACCGCCGCCCAGCTCATCGTCCGCGCGGGCGTGAACGCGGTGCTCGTGGTGGGCGGCATCGCGGTCGTCGAGGAAGCTCCCGAGGGGGCGCGGGGCTTCGCCGTCGCGATGCTCGGACTCGCGGGCGGCGCCGGATTCGCGATCTCGGTCATCCTGCTTCCGGCGGCCGACCTCGGGGCCGACGCGTGGCGTGCCGCGTTCGCCGTCAGCGCGCTCACGATCCTGCTGGTCCCGCTGCTGGCGCGGAACTTGAAGGAGACGCGCCGCTACGAGCAGCTGGCTGCTCGAACCGTGGAGCGAGGCCGCGTGCGCGAAGTCGTGGACCGCGGGTACCGGCGCCGGTTCTGGCTGCTCGCCGCGGTCGGCTTCCTCACCAACGTCTTCAGCGCGCCATCGGCGCAGTTCACCAACCGGTACCTGTCCAACGAGCGCGGCTTCTCCTCCTCGGGCATCGCGGCGTTCCGCGCGGTCACGGCCGGGATCCCCGGGCTGTTCGGGATCCTGCTGGCGGGTCGCGTCACCGAGACCCGCGGCCGCCGACCGGTCGCGATCGTGAGCCTCCTCGTCGGCACGGCGTGCACGATCGTGTTCTTCCTCGGCGACGGCGCGGTGCTCTGGGCGTTCATGACCATGGCGATCGTCGCGGCGGCCCCCGCCGCGCTCGCAGTCGGAACCATGGATGCAGAGATGTTCCCCACCGAGGTGCGAGGCACTTCGAACGCGTTGCTGCTCGTGGCCTACGTGCTCGGATCAGTCGTCGGTCTGGTCCTGGCCGGCCAGCTCGCCGACTCGATCGGCGGGCTCGGCAATGCGATCGCGCTGTGTGGCATCGCACCGATCATCGCGGCGATCTTCCTGCTCCCACGTCTGCCAGAGTCGTCGGGCCACGCGCTCGACGACGTCAGCCCTTCGGAAGTCTGAGTACGCTCCCGCATTCATGACCGACTACCGCGCGGCACTCGAGGACTTCACCGAGACCAGCTTCACCCACGACGGCAAGACGCGAGCCGTCTTCCGCAAAGGGACCGGTCCCGCGGTCGTCGTCATCCACGAGATCCCGGGCATCACCCCGGAGGTCGCGGCGTTCGGGCGGCGGGTCGCGGACGCGGGCTTCACTGCAGTGCTGCCCGTGCTGTTCGGAGACCCCGGAAGACCGATGTCGGTCGGCTACGTGGCCAAGTCCTTCGGGCCTGCATGTGTGTCGAAGGAGTTCGCCGCGTTCGCCACCGGCCGGACGAGCCCGATCACGGTCTGGCTCCGCGCCCTCGGTGCCCAGATGCACGAAGAGTGCGGCGGGCCCGGCATCGGTGCGGTCGGGATGTGCTTCACCGGCGGGTTCGCGCTCGCGATGATGGTCGACGACCGGATGCTCGCTCCCGTGCTCAGCCAGCCATCCCTGCCGCTGCCGTTCACGAAGAAGCATCGTGCGGACGTCGGGATCGATGCGGCCGATCTCGCCCGGGTCAAGGAGCGGGCAGCTGACGGTCAGTGCCTCCTCGGTCTGCGCTTCACCGGTGACCCGGTCGTGCCGGGGTCACGTTTCGAGACCCTGCGCCGCGAGCTGGGCGACCGGTTCATCTCGGTCGAGATCGATTCGTCCTCGACCAACGAGTGGAACATCCCGAGGTCCGCGCACTCGGTCCTGACCGAGCACCTCGTCGACGAGCCTGGTCATCCGACGCAGGCCGCGCTCGACCAGGTGCTCGACTTCTTCTCCGCGCGGCTGAAGACCGAGCCCGCAAGCAGCTGAGCTACGCCGCGGCGCGACCGAACTTCGCGACGCAGAGCACTTCGCCGCCGGGTTCGACGAGCCGAACCATCCGGGGTGTCCCAACCGTGGCGCGACCCGGGAGCTCACCCGCCCAGGCGCCGTGGCCCGCGGTGACCGCGACCATCCCGAGCGCCGTCACGCGGTCGGACGAGTCCACGGACTCGACGCGGTATATCCCGGTCTTCACTCCGTAGTCCACATCGACAAAGACGTAGTGCTCACTACCGGACGTCATGAACGCATTGCCCGCGTGCTTGCCGCCGTTGCCGACCATCCGTGCGGACGCCAGCGCGGTCGACGACGAGGTGTCGCTGCGGGCGTCGATGATGCGAATCGCCGCGACGCTCGCGATGATCACGGCGGCAACGACCGCCGCCAGCATCAGGACGCGTTGCACGGTCGACCGTCGCGGGACGCGGTCGCGGTCGGCGCGCAACCGTTCGAGGGTCCTGGCTTCGAAGCCGGAGGGGGGCTCCTGGTCCGCGAGCACCGTGGGCAACGCGTCGACCGTCGCGGCCCACGCCGCCGACTCGTCACGACATGCCGCGCACCGGTCGAGGTGGGCCAGCACGTCGGCGCGCTCCGTGCCACCGAGGATCCCGAGCGCGAGCTCGGGCAACAGCTCCGCGGTGGGTACGCATCCACTCCTTGCACTCTTGTCGTTCATTCCGAGGCCTCCGTGTCGTCGACCAGTGCCGCCCGGAGCCGCAGCATTGCGGTGCGAATTCGCGTCTTCGCCGTTCCCAGGGGGATGGACTCGCTCTCGGAGATCTCCCGGGCCGTGCGGCCGAAGAACGCCGCAAGAACGAGCGCCCGACACTGGTCCGGCGGCAGGTCGCCCAACGCGGCATGCAGCCGTTCTGTCTCGGAGCTCAAGAGGGCGAGGTCGTCCGGTCCCCGTTCGCCGGTCGGTTCACGGCGATCGAGAATCTCAGCCGGATCGACGATCACGACGCGGCGGAGGCGCACGGTGTCGATCGCCAGGTTCCGAGCGATCGTCAGCAGCCACGCCGCCACGGTGCCCCGGCGCGGGTCGAACGCCTCCGCCCGCTGCCAGGCCCGCAGGAACGTCTCCTGGGCCACGTCCTCGGCCAAGCGGGGGTCGTTCACGATCCGGATGGCCACTCCGAACACCCGCCGCTGGAATCGCTCGACGAATGCAGCCGTCGCGTCGGGATCACCGGTCGCCAGCCCATCGAGGAGCGCATCGTCTGAGACAACCCACATGCCGGTGCTACGTCCGGGGAAAGCCACAGGATTGGGAGCAATTCACCCTGTGACGGTAGCGGGCGGGGAGTCCGGGGGAATCCCGGGTTCTGCTTCAAGTTCCGTTCGCGGTTCCGTCGATACGCGAAACGAACAATTCACTCGAGGAGGACGCCCTGCCCACTGACGCCGCAGACGTTGCGCACCTTCTCCGGCGAAGCGGCTTCGGCGGCACGCCGGCGGAGGTTGCCGCGCTGACGCCGCTCGATCTCCCGGCGATCGTCGACCAGCTCCTCGACTTCTCGGCCAACCCGGCCGACGCACCGCCCGCGAGCCTCGGGAACCCCGGCGTCGCCGACTGGGAGCAGATCGTGGACCTCCAGCAGTGGTGGTTGGACCGCATGGCCGGCGTCCCCCGGCCCCTCCAGGAGAAGCTCACCCTGTTCTGGCACGGCCACTTCGCAACGAGCCAGGACAAGGTCAACAGCGCACGCGACATGTACGACCAGAACCATCTCTTCCGCACTGATGGCCTCGGGAGCTTCGAGAACCTCGTGCAGAAGATGTCCCAGCAGGTCGCCATGCTCATCTACCTCGACAACGACCCGAACGAGAAGGGCTCACCCAACGAGAACTTCGCCCGGGAGCTGATGGAGCTCTTCACCCTGGGCGTGAACCAGTACACCCAGGATGACGTCGTCGCCGGTGCACGGGCGTGGACGGGGCACAACGTCGACTACGGCGCCAACCCGCGCGTGTACAGGTTCTACCCCGACCGTCACGACAACGACCCCAAGACGTTCATGGGCACGACCCAGAACTGGGACGGACCCCAGATCATCACCCGCATCCTCACGGTCGAGCCGCAGCGCTCCATCGCGGCCCGGTTCATCGCGAAGAAGCTCTGGACCTTCTTCGCGTTCTCCAACCCGAGCGCGGCAATCCTCGACCAGCTCACCACGGCGTTCGTGGGATCGAACCTCGACGTCGCGACGCTGTTGCGCACGATCTTCCTGCACTCCGAGTTCTACTCCGTCCAGGCACGCCAAGGGTTGGTGCGCAGCCCGGTCGAATGGGTGGTCGCGTGCCTGAAGGCGCTCGGCTTCACCGCGGCGGACCGGAACCCGCAGTGGTGGATGGACCAGATGGGCCAGCAGCTCTTCTACCCGCCGAACGTCGCGGGCTGGAAGAACAACGCGTACTGGGTGAACAGCACCGCGCTGTGGGCACGCGCCGACTTCGCGCGCAACCTCACCTGGAAGGCCGACCAGGCCGGATTCCTCGCCGAGGTCATGCAGCGCGACGTCTCCAACCAACACGTCCTCTCGAGCGCCGCCGCGATCGATCTTGCGTACAGCCGCTTCGGGCTCGATCCGGCAGCGGGCTCGGTGTCGCCGTACTTGCGCGGCGTGCTCGTCAATTGGCTGGACGGTCAACGCGCCGCGGAGGACCCACCGACTTACTCCTGGCGTCACTGGGCTCCGATCGAGCTGACCACGATGATGATGCTCACCCCCGACGTCCAGCTCGCCTAGGAGCGCTTCCGTGTTCGACGACGACTACGACGACCTCGCGCTCCACCGGCTGTCCGTCCCCGCAACCTCGCCCGGCGGCATGTCGAGGCGACGGTTCCTCCAACTCGTCGGCGGGGGTGCCGGACTGGCCGCCGGCGCCGTGGCGTTCAGCCCGATGGTCGACCAGATGCGGGCGTTCGCCGCGCCACCCATCGGACCGACCGACGGTGTCCTCGTCCTCCTGATGCTCGAAGGCGGCAACGACAGCCTGAACATGCTGGTCCCCTTCGGCACTCCCCGCTACTACGACCTCCGGCCGCACATCGCGATTCCGGGCGCCCAGACCCTCGCGCTCAACGCGAGCACCGGGCTGCACCCCGCCATGACCCGGATCAAGGGTCTCTACGACCAGGGCAAGGTGGCGGTGGTGCGCGGTGTCGGCTACCAGCCTCCCGATCTCAGCCATTTCACCTCGATGGGCATCTGGATGAACGGCTGGGGCGGCGGGAGCCAGCCCGGTGGTCCGACCGGTTGGATCGGCCGCTACCTCGACGGGCTGCCGAACGCGGCGGGCGAGTCGCTGCTCGGCGTCGTCATGGGCAGCTCGGTGCCCCTGCACATGGTGGGCTCGGTCGCGCGCGCTTCGGGACTGCCCGAGAACATCGGCGGCGCGTTCGGGATCGACCGTTCGGTCCCGGAGGATGCCCGGATGTTCGACGCGATCTCCGCGTTCGGCAGCGGTCCGACCCAGCTCGGCCCGTGGGGCGACCTCATTGGCACGACCGAGCGCAACACGCTCGACCTCGCCCAACGCATCCAGCCCGCATACCAGGGCGACCTCCCTGCCAGCGACCTCGGGCGCAAGCTCGTGCTCTGCGCGCGACTCATCAACGCGAATCTCGGCATCCGGGTCCTCAGCACGAACCTCGCAGGCTTCGACACTCACTCCGACCAGCCGGGGAGCCAGGCCAACCTCATGGCCGACCTCGACGCCTCGGTCGGCGCGTTCTTCGACACGCTCTCGGCGACGTTCAAGTCGCGCGTCACCCTGATGACGTTCTCCGAGTTCGGGCGGCGGCCGGAGGACAATGACACCAGCGGTACCGACCACGGCACGGCCGCAGTGCACTTCGTCATGGGCGACAAGGTCAACGGCGGGCTTCACGGCGCCCAGCCGTCACTCACCGCGCTCGACGACAACGGCAACCTCGTGAACGGCGTGGACTTCCGCCAGCTGTACGCCACCGTGCTGGACCAGTGGCTGAGGGCCGACGCACGCGAAGTGCTCGGCTACAACTTCGGCACCCTGCCGCTCTTCGCCACCGGAGGCCCCGGAGGGACGACCGGTGGAACCGGAGGGACCGGCACCACACCCGGCGGCCCGGTCCGGCCGTTCCGAAGGCTGAGGAAGCGCCTCACCGCCGCCTGAGCCACGCGACCGCCCGACCCGCCCGCCGTCAGGCGGTCGTGCGCTTGAGGCCGTGGCCGAAGAAGCCACCTTTCGGGCGGGCGTGCGCGTGGTAGTGGTCGGGGATGTTGCGCATGTTGTCGTCCACGTAGTGCTCGAATTCGAAGTGCTCCCCAACCACGACCGCGAGCTGCGCGTGCATGTGCTCGAGGTGCGGGGCCGGAGGCTCGACGCCGTGGTGACGCCACACCACCATCGGCACCGCGCAGATCTCGCACTCCGCGATCCAACAGACGTCGTCTTCGTGGTACCAGCGAGTGATGCGCGCCGCCTCGCAGAGATCGCAGTCATCCGAGTGCGGGAACTCGCTCACGACGCCTGCCCTTGCAGGTGCCGATCGAACCAGTCGAGCGTTCTCGGCCACGCGTCCGCAGAGACCCCGGCATTGAAGCTGGGACGTTCGTTGCAGAAGAAGCCGTGCTCGGCCCCTGCATACCGCACGATCTCGGTCGGGACCGGAGCCGACCTGAGCGAGGCCCGCAGTGTCTCCACGTCCTCGACCGGGATCGACCCGTCCTCGTCGCCGAAGAGCCCGAGCCACGGCGTCTTCAGCGTCGCGCTCTCGTCCACGAGCGCGGGGAACTGCGGGAACCGGGGAGTGACGATGCCGCCGCCGTAGAAGCCCACTGACGCGCCGAACGTCCGGCGCGCCGCGGCTAGGAACGCGACCCGTCCCCCGAAGCAGAACCCGACGAGCCCGATCGACGCCCGCGAGTGTCCGAGCCCTTCGAGGTGGGTGAAGGTGGCGTCGAGGTCCACGAGAATGCCGTCGTCGGTGAGCCCCTCGTAGAGCGGGATGACCTGGGCGAAGTCGTCATACGGCGCCGTGCCGCCGCCCGAGCGGTGGAAGAGCGCCGGAGCGACGGCGTCGAAGCCCTCACCGGCGAATCGCTCCGTCACCTCCTCGATGTACGAGTTCACGCCGAACGCCTCCTGCACGACGATCACCGCGCGACCCGTCGGCTCGGACGCTCGCGCTTCGAAGATCGCCATCGAGCCGTCGGCCGTCGCGACCTCGACGGTCTGGCTGGTCACGCGCTGCGCCATTGCCGTTCCCCTCCTCAACCACTCACAGAGTCTGCGTCCAGGCCCGCACGCAAGGACGCGACGAACGCACCGGCTTCCTCCGGGCCACCGCCTTCGAGCAGCCGGCGCACCAGCGCGCTGCCCACGATCACGCCGTCCGCTGCATCCGCCGCCTCGGCCGCCTGCGCGGGGGTGGAGATGCCGAGGCCGAGCAGGACCGGCTTGTCCGTCGCCGCCTTGCACCGCTGCCCCATCACCTTGGCCTGGCCGGCCAGGTGATCCCGCTCCCCGGTCACGCCCATGAGGGCCACGCCGTACAGGAAGCCGCGCGTCCGCTCGCAGATCCGCTGCAGTCGTTCGTCACCCGTCGTCGGTCCCGCGAGCAGCACGGTCTCGATGCCCGCGGCATCTGCGGCATCGCCCCACCCGTCGAGCTCGTCGAGCGGGAGGTCCGGCACGATCGCCGCGTCGACACCGCCGGCAACGAGCTGCGCCGCGAACCGCTCATGGCCCGCGTGCTGCACCGGGTTGTAATAGGTCATGACGACGAGAGGGACGTCGATGTCGAGACGCGAGAGGTCCGCTGCGATTCCGGCGGGTGTTGCGCCGATGTCCAGCGCGCGCTGCGACGCTTCCTGGATGGTTCGACCGTCCATCACCGGATCCGAGAACGGAATGCCGATCTCGATCGCGTCGGCACCCGCGAGCGCCACCGCGCGCACCACGTCCAGCCAGGCCGCGCCCAGACCGCCGGTGACGTACGGGACCAGCAGCTTCTTCCCGGCGTCGCGCTTGACGCGCAGCGTGCTCTCGAGGTTCATTCGAGCGGCTCCCCGGTCAGCCGCTCGGCGACCTGCATCGCGTCCTTGTCGCCGCGGCCCGAGAGGGTCACGAGGACGGTCGAGCCGAGGGGGACACTGTTGCCGGCTTCACGCTGGAGCCACCCGAGGGCATGCGCCGGTTCGAGCGCCGGCACGATCCCTTCGCTGCGGCTGAGGAGCTGGAAGCCGGAGAGCGCCTCCTCGTCGTCCGCCGAGGCGTAGGTCGCCCGCCCGGAGGCGGCCAGCGCAGCATGCTCGGGACCGACCCCGGGGTAGTCCAGGCCGGCGCTGATCGAATGCGCCTCCAGGATCTGGCCGTCCTCGTCCTGGAGGAACAGCGAGCGCGCGCCGTGCAGCACGCCCGGGACCCCACGGCTCATCGAGGCACCGTGCTTGCCCGACTCGAGTCCGAGCCCGGCCGCCTCCACGCCGACCAGTCGGGCATCGGTGTCCAGGAAGCCCGCGAACGTGCCGATCGCGTTCGAACCGCCGCCGACGCACGCGACCACGTAATCCGGGTCCTTGCCGCCGAGCATCCCTCGACACTGCTCGCGCGCCTCGTCGCCCACCACCCGTTGGAACTCGCGGACGATCCACGGATACGGGTGCGGACCCACCACCGAGCCGATGCAGTAATGCGTCGTCTCGACCGACGCGACCCAGTCCCGCAGCGCGTCGTTGATCGCGTCCTTGAGCGTCGCGCTCCCGGAGTTCACCGGAATGACCTTCGCGCCCAGCAGCTCCATGCGGAACACGTTGAGCGCTTGGCGCTCGACATCCACCGCGCCCATGAAGACAATGCACTCCAGCCCGAACAGTGCAGCTGCGGTAGCCGTCGCCACACCGTGCTGGCCCGCGCCGGTCTCCGCGATGACGCGCTGCTTGCCCATGCGCCGGGTCAGGAGTGCCTGACCGAGGACGTTGTTGATCTTGTGCGATCCCGTGTGGGTCAGGTCTTCTCGCTTGAGCAGGACGCGCACACCGAGGATCTCCGAGAGCCGGCGGCACTCGGTGACCGGCGTCGGGCGGCCTGCGTAGCCGCTGAGCAGCCCGGCGAACTCGCTGCGGAACTCGGGCGAGGTCCACGCGGTCCGGAACTCGGCTTCGAGCTCCTCGAGCGCGGGAATGAGCGTCTCGGGTACGAAGCGCCCCCCGAACTCACCGAAGCGGCCCCGCGCCTGCGGTGGCGGACCGGGTGGACCGAGACGAACCTCGTCGCCCCGAACGGGCGCGGACATAGTGCTCCTCAAGCGGGGGCGGGGCGAGCGTCGCCATGTTACGGGAGCCCCACGGGGAACGCCGCAGGCAAAGGGCTGCGCTACCGGTCGGTCAGCTCGTCGATCTGCCAGTCGTACGGGCCGTCCGGGCTCGCCGCCTGCGGTCGCTCGTCGTCCGCGAGCGCCTCCCCCGCCTCGTGCGCGGCCTGGATGAACCGACGGAGCTTGCGCGCGTCCTTGTGCCCGGGCGATGCCTCGACGCCGCTCGACACGTCGACGCCCCACGGCCGCACGCGTTGGATCGCCTCGGTCACGTTGTCGGGCGAGAGCCCACCCGCGAGCATCAGGCGGATCCCACCCGGTGCACCTTCGGCGAGCTTCCAATCGAAGAGGCGCCCCGATCCCGGATCGGGCGAGTCGACGAGGATCACGTCGGCCGGACCGTTCGCGGCCGCGCTCAGCGCCGGGTCACCGGCGGCGAACGCCTGAATGACGAACGTGACCCGCTGCCGCACCCACCGGACCTCCGAGAGCGGCTCTCGGCCGTGGAGCTGGGCACCGGTCAGGCCGATGTGGTGGACGGTCTCCACGAGTCGCTCGGGACGCTCGTCGCGGAAGACACCGACGGTCACCGTCTCGGGAGGGAGGCGACGGACGATGTCGCGCACCGCGTCCGGCCTTATGAGCCGTCGACTCCCCGGCGCCATGACGAATCCGAGCGCGTCGGCACCCATGGCGACGGCGAGGAGGGCATCCTCCTCGCTGGTGATCCCGCAGATCTTCACGAACACGCGAACCCGACGGTACCGGACCTCACGTCCCAACCCTGACCATTCAGCACCGCCCTCGGCCGAAACGCTGCTCCGGGTCCCGGACTCGGCCGAGGAAGGTCGTGGAATCAGGCGTCGATCAGGCGGTCGTGGAGGTAGTCGTCGTACGCCGCGAGGTCGAGCAGGCCGTGACCGGAGTAGTTGAAGAGGATGACCTTCTCCTCGCCGGTCTCCTTGCAGGCCAGCGCCTCGTCGATCGCTGCTCGGATCGCGTGGCCGGTCTCCGGCGCGGGGATCTTGCCCTCGGTGTTGGCGAACGTGACCGCGGCCTCGAACGTCTTTCCCTGCTGGTAGGCCATCGCCTCCATGCGCCCCGTCTGCACGAGGTTCGAGATGATCGGCGAGTCGCCGTGGTAGCGCAGACCGCCGGCGTGGATCGTCGGGGGCATGAAGTCGTGACCGAGGGTGTACATCGGCATCAACGGGGTCATGCCGACCGAGTCCCCGAAGTCGTACTCGAACCGTCCCTCGGTGAGCGTGGGGCACGACGCGGGCTCGACCGCAACCAACCGCACCTCCGGATCGGTCATGAACGGCAGCGCGATCCCACCCAGGTTGGAGCCGCCTCCGCACGATGCGATGACCACATCCGGGCGGGTCTCGCCGGCCAGCGCGAGCTGCTCGCGCGCTTCGAGGCCGATCACCGTCTGGTGCAGCAACACGTGGTTCAGCACGGAGCCCAACGAGTAGTGGCTGTCATCGCGGCCGGCCGCGTCGCGCACCGCGTCCGAGATCGCGAGGCCGAGCGAGCCCGGGCTCGACGGGTCGTCGACGGGGGACGGCACGACCTCGCTCCCCCACGTCTCCATGATGATCTTGCGGTACGGCTTCTGCTCGTAGCTCGACCGCACCATGTACACCTTGCACTCCATGTCGAACTGCCGGCACGCGAACGACAGCGCGGTGCCCCACTGCCCCGCGCCGGTCTCGGTCGTGAGCCGGGTCATGCCCTCGGCCTTGTTGTAGAACGCCTGCGGCACCGCGGTGTTCGGCTTGTGCGAACCGGCGGGAGACACCGACTCGTCCTTGAAGTAGATGCGCGCCGGCGTGCCGAGGTACTTCTCGAGGCGGGTCGCGCGCACCAGCGGCGTCGGCCGCCACAGCCGGAGGATGTCGAGCACCTCACCCGGGATGTCGATCCACGCGTC
Source organism: Acidimicrobiia bacterium (assembly GCA_017882945.1). Taxonomy (GTDB): domain Bacteria; phylum Actinomycetota; class Acidimicrobiia; order IMCC26256; family JAENVU01; genus Chersky-806. Next base: position 13,645 of record JADGON010000134.1, read on the forward strand.
GGTCGACATCTCCTGCGCGATCAGGCCCATCGGGAAGAGCGGGGTCAGATCGTCCGGCCCGATCGGCTCTCGGGTGCCGGGGTGCAGCGGCGGCTGCAACGGCTCGGCCAGATCGGGCAGCGCGTTGTACCAGGCAGTCGGAATCTGGTCAGTGGTGAGATCAAATCGGATCACGTGCTTCCCCCTGGTTCGTTCACCGTCACGTCGCCGAGCGCGCCGACGAGGCCCGCCGGATCTTCCGTTCGCACCAGTGCCTCGCCGACGAGCACCGCGTCGAAGCCCGCGGCGGCCATGCGCGCAGCATCCTCGGGCGCGCGGATCGCGCTCTCGGCAACCGCGGTCACGTCAACCGGGATGCGCGCCGCGAGACCGGCCACGAGGTCCAGATGCTCGTCGAACGTCGAGAGGTTGCGGGCGTTCACCCCGACGATCCGAGCCTCCAGGGCCAGTGCGCGGTCCACCTCGGCCGGATCGTGCGCCTCCACCAGCACCGCGAGGCCGAGCGACCACGCGAGCTCCTGGAGGTCGCGGACCAGATCGTCGTCGGGAAGCGCCGACAGGATCAGCAGGATCGCGTCGGCGCCGATCGCGCGCGTCTCGTACACCTGGACCGGATCGATCGTGAAGTCCTTGCGCAGGACCGGCAGCGAGATGCTCTCCGACACCGCCTGGAGGTCCTCGACCGTGCCACCGAAGTACAC
>JADGON010000135.1 GCA_017882945.1 Acidimicrobiia bacterium
CCGGAGACCGGCTTCACGGGCCGGAACCACCTGCGCGCGGCGGTCGTGAAGCAGATGACGACCCGCGCCCGCGACGTCGTCGTACTCACCGAGTCCCTCAAGTTCCCTCGTCAGGGCGCGGTTCCGTTGCTCACCGTGTCCGAGGTGACCCGGGTGATCACCGACGCAGGACTCCCTGAGACGATGCTGGAGCACCTCACGGGTGCGGGGGTCACGGTGGCGAAGGTGCCGGCGAGTTGAGTACGAGAGGACTCCAGCGATGACGACGACGTCGGCTGGTTCGGTGGCTCTGGGCATCGACATCGGCGGTACGGGGATCAAGGGCGGGCTGGTCGACGTACCCGCCGGAGCCCTGCTGGGGGAGCGGCACTACATCCCCACGCCGCAACCGCCGACGCCAGAGGCGATGGCGGAGGCTGTACGGGAGATGCGCGACCACTTCGACGTACCCGCGGGAACGCCTGTGGGCGTCGCGTTTCCTGCGATCGTGCGGCACGGCATCGTGCGCAACGCGACCAACATCGACCCGAGCTGGATCGGGATGAACGCGGAAACCCTGTTCACCGAGGCGCTCGGGGCCCCCGCGACCGTGCTCAACGACGCCGACGCCGCAGGCCTCGCCGAGATGGCGCTGGGGGCGGGACGTGGGGCGGAGGGGGTCACGCTGGTCGTGACGTTGGGTACGGGGATCGGCTCGGCGCTGTTCCTCGACGGTCGGCTGCTCCCGAACACCGAGTTCGGCCACCTCAGCATCAACGGCATCGACTGCTGCCCCTGGGCGTCGGGCGCCGCGCGGGTGAAAGAAGGCCTCAGCTGGGCCCAGTGGATCTCGAGGCTCCAGGACTACCTGGGCTTTGCCGAGTTCCTCATGTGGCCCGACCTGATCATCATCGGCGGCGGCATCAGCCAGGACGCCGAGCAGTTCCTGCCACTGCTCCAGCTCGACGCACGCGTCGTACAAGCCCAGATGCAGAACGACGCCGGAATCATCGGGGCGGCCTGCGAGGCCCACGCGCAAGTCCCCACCGCCCGCACAACCCTTGGAGCTTCCGCACAACCAGTGTGACCAGATTCCGCACCACAAAGGTTGCGCGGGTGGTAACCGTGTCGGAGGACCACTTCCTGGGTACGGGTCTTCTGGGACGCATGCCGCGAAGTGCGGCGTGCGTCCCGGTCGCCGAGTGCGGGACGGCTGCCGCACGCGGGGCGTCGAGGCCCCCAGGAATCGCGACCGAGCCTCGCAGCGCTCAGCCGAACGCCGCCACCTCGATCTTCTTCATGCCCATGAGCTTCTGGTACGAGCCGGGCTTGGCCATGAGCTCGTCGAGGTTGACCGGTACGAGCTGCCAGCTGACGCCGAACTTGTCCGCGCACCAGCCGCACTGCTCGGCCTCGGGGACGGCGCTCAACTGGGTCCACCACCCGTCGAGCTCCTCCTGGTCAGCACACTCCACCATCAACGACACGCCGAAGTTGAACGTGAAGCCGTGCGTGACTCCCGAGTCCATCGCGGCGAACCACTGGCCCAGCAGCTCGAAGTCGCCGAACATCACCCCTCCCGCTGCCGCGCCCTCCGCCTCTTCGGGGTAGTGCATGACGGTTCCGACGTCACCACCGAAGACCGACGTGTAGAAGTCGATCGCCTCGCTGGCGCGGTTCTGTACGTACTCGGTGAACAGCAAGCTGGGCACGATGAAGGGCGTCGCGCCCCCCGAGTCGCTGAGCATGAGCTGCCAGGCGATCCCGTACTTGTCCTTCACCCACCCGTACCAGCTGCTGAAGTCGTACTCCCCCAGCGGCATCAGCGCCTGCCCTCCCTCGGACAGGGCTTCCCACAACGAGGTGAGGTGCGCCCGCGCGTCCGGGTCGCTCGCCGGGTCGAAGTTCAGCATGAACGAGATCGACGGGTTCACCTCGACATCTGGACCGGCGTTGATCGCGATGAAGCGGTAGCCGCGGACCTCGAACGCCACGTACAGCACGTCCCCGGCGAACTCCTTCTGGAAGTCGGCCAGCCCCTCGGTCGGGTAGTGCACGGTCTCGGTGATCCGTGCGTCCGGGAACGCGTGGGTGTAGAACTCGGCCGCCTCCGCGGCCTTGTGGTCGAACCACAGGTTGGGCACGATCCGCTGCATGATCGTCTCCTCTCGGTCGTCACCAAACTAAGGGCAGCCTACGTTCGCCCCTGTGCTGAGGAGAAGAGGTACGAATCCGCTCGCGGCGCCGCGGACAGCGCGAGAATGTCGGCATGACCAGCTCAGAACCACTCGAGCCTCAGATCGAGAAGATCGGCCTCGGCAAGCGGATCGGGATCCTCACCAGCGGCGGTGACGCCCAAGGGATGAACGCGGCGGTCCGGGCCGTGGTGCGTACGGCACTGACGCTCGGTGCCCAGATCTACGCCATCTATGAGGGCTACCAGGGGATGGTCGACGGGGGCGACGGCATCCGGGAGCTCGGCTGGGAGGACGTCGGCAGCATCCTTCACCGCGGCGGCACGATGATCGGCACCTTCCGCTCGAAGGACTTCCGCGAGCGGTCCGGCCGCAAGCGCGCGGCCACGAACCTGCTGGCCAACGGCATCGACC
>JADGON010000136.1 GCA_017882945.1 Acidimicrobiia bacterium
GCGGCGGAGGCGGGCATCGACGACTTCGTGTTCCGGCTCAACGAGAACTCGAACTACTTCCTGTTCAGCGCGACGAACCAGCCTCCGGACGGGAACCATGCCTTCACGCAGTACGTGCCCGTCCCGGGAGGCAACACGATCTCGACGTACCGCTACTCGACCGACACGTCGAGAATCGCGGTCGACGGCACGATCCTGATCAGCTCGACGGGCCAGGTCGGCACGACGAAGCGCACGGTCCAGGCCACGCTGCGCCGGCGCACGTTCATCGACTACCTCTACTACACCGACTTCGAGACGCTCGATCCTGCGTTGTACACCGGGCCGCTGTTCACCGGCGACACGACGTACACGCCGGCACAGGCCACGACGAACTGCACGACCTACGCCTACGCGTCCCCCACCCGGGGGAGTGGGTGCACCGACATCAACTTCATCACCGCAGACACGGTGAACGGCCCGCTGCACACGAACGACTCCTTCCTCGTGTGTGGAGCGCCGCACTTCAACGGCATCACGTCCACGGCCTGGAACAAGTCGACCCAACCGCGCTACCGGACGAACGCGGGCTGCAGTGGGAACAACCCGGTCTTCGCGAACGCGGGTGACCCGCGGTACCTTCCGAACCTCGCCATGCCTCCGAGCAATTCCTCGATCAAGGCGGAGACCGCGGCGGGCAAAGGCGGTTGCCTCTTCACCGGGCCCACGAGCATCACGCTCAATTCGAACGGCACCATCACCACGACGAGCCCGTTCTCGAAGCAGGTGAACGGAGGCTGCGTCAGCAACGGCACCGGCTCTCTCCCGACCAACGGCGTGGTCTATGTGCAGTCCGTCCCGTCGGCGTCGACCGACCCGAACTACACGAGCGGGTGTCCGTACACGAATCCCGCGTATCCGATCTCCGCGCTCATGGTGACCAACGATGCAAACCAGTTCGCGTGCCGCGACGGTGACGTCTTCGTGCAGGGCCAGCTCAAGGGTCAGCTGACGATCGCCGCCGCGAACAACGTGAACATCACCGGCAACCTCACCTACAACGGTGGCACCACCGGCACGTCGCTGCTCGGGCTCGTTGCGAACAACTTCGTCCAGGTTCGCCACCCCGTGCAGCTCCAGACGACGACCTATAGCCCCGTCCAGTCCAGCCAGCCCGCGTCGTGCTCGGCCCCGTTCGAGCGCACGGACTACATCACGAACTCGTCGGGCAAGTACGTGCAGCGCATCTGCTCGCACAACCTGACTGGCGCGCAGAGCAGCCCCACGATCAACGCGGCGATCCTGGCGGTGAACCACAGCTTCACCGTCCCGTACTGGCAGCGGGGTGCCGCACTCGGCACGCTCTCCGTGACCGGGGCGATCGCCCAGCGGTTCCGCGGGCCGGTCGGGACGAACTCCGGCGGCAACGTGGTCACCGGATACGCGAAGAGCTACGTCTACGACCAGCGGCTGAAGTACTTGTCGCCACCGAAGTTCCTGGACCCGGTCGCCTCGGCCTGGGGTGTCGCGGTCTGGCGCGAGATCCAGGTCCCGGCCGGGCTCTAACCAACGCTGGAACGGCGGGTGTGACCGGTAGCATCCGCGCATGCCCCGCGTACCCGACGAAGTCTTTCGCGCCCCGAAGGGGGTGCATGACGTCCTGCCGCCGGAGTCGGGGACCTGGGCGACCCTCGTCGGGCGCTTCGCCGATCGGGCTGCGCGCTCGGGATACGGCCTGATCGTCGGCCCGGTGTTCGAGCACGTCGAGGTGTTCCGGCGGGTGGGGGAGCACACGGACGTCGTCAGCAAGGAGATGTACGAGTTCGAGGACAAGGGCGGGCGCGCCCTCGCGCTGCGGCCCGAGGGGACCGCGTCCGTGGTGCGCGCCTACGTGCAGCACCGGCCCACGCCGCCCTGGAAGGTCTGGTACGTCGCGCCGAACTTCCGGTACGAGCGCGCGCAGAAGGGTCGCTACCGCCAGCATTGGCAGCTCGGAGCCGAGGTGCTGGGCGTCGACGATCCCGCGGTCGACGTCGAGGTGATCGCGCTCCTCGACGGCTTCTACCGCGACCTCGGGCTCTCGGGCGTCACGCTCGCGCTCAACTCGATGGGAGACGCGCAGAGCCGGCCCGGCTACGTCAGCGCGCTCCGTGCGTACCTGCTGGATCACGCGAGCTCACTCGGGTCCGAGTTCCGCGAGCGGGTCGAGGCGAACCCGATGCGCGTGCTCGACACGAAGGTCCCGGACTGGCAGGACGTGGTCGGTCGCGCCCCGCAGCTCACCGAGCACCTCTCGGAGCCCGCTCGCGAGCACTTCGAGCAGGTCCAGGAGGGCCTCCAGGCCCTGAAGATCTCCTACGAGCTCGCGCCCCGTCTCGTGCGCGGCTTCGACTACTACACGCGCACCACGTTCGAGTTTCAGAGCGACGCGCTCGACGCGGCTCAGAACGCGCTGGGCGGGGGAGGGCGCTACGACGGTCTCGCCGAGGAGATGGGGGGGCCCGCGACCCCGGGGATCGGCTTCGGTGCCGGGATCGAGCGCCTCGTGCTGGCGCTCGACGCGGCATCGTCGGCGCCGACGACCCGGCGGCTCGACGCGTTCGTGATCAACGGGCTCGGCGATGCCGGAAGCGTGGCGACGACGGTGCTGGTGAGCGAGCTTCGTGAGGAGGGGCTCGGTGCCGATCGCGCGTACGGCGGACGCTCGGTGCCCGCGCAGTGGAAGGCGGCGGATCGGTCCGGGGCGCGCTACGGCGTGATGCTCGGACGCGACGAAGCCGCGCGTGATGCGGTGGCCGTGAAGGATCTCGAGACGGGAGAGCAGGTGGAGGTGCCGGAGAACGGTCTGGCCACATGGCTGAGCGATCGGCGTGAGCTCGGATCGGAGGTCGCCCGATGATGCGGACCCAGGTGGTCGGCACCTTGCGGGCCGAAGACGTGGGCAAGCACGTCGCGCTCTGCGGTTGGGTCGCGGCCCGGCGCGACCATGGTGGCGTCGTCTTCCTCGACCTGCGCGACGCCTCGGGGATCGTCCAGATCGTCGCGGACCCCTCCCAGGTCGGCGAAGCGGTCCACCGGGTCGGACGGGAGTGGGTGCTGCGCATCGAAGGCGACGTTCGCGCGCGGCCCGAGGGAACGGTGAACTCCGACCTGCCCACCGGTGCGGTCGAGGTCAGCGCGGACACCCTCGAGGTGCTCAACGAGGCCGAGCCGCCGCCGTTCCCGCTCGCGGAGCGCGCCGACGACGTCGACGAGGTGTTGCGGCTCCGGTACCGCTACCTGGACCTGCGCCGCCCACACATGCAGCGCAACCTGCGCCTGCGGGCGACGGTGAACGCCGCGCTGCGCAACTCGATGGCGGGGCAGGGGTTCGTCGAGATCGAGACGCCGATGCTGATCGCGTCCACCCCCGAGGGTGCACGCGACTTCGTCGTGCCGTCTCGTCTGCAGCCCGGAGCGTTCTACGCGCTGCCCCAGAGCCCGCAGCTGTTCAAGCAGCTGCTGATGGTCGGTGGTCTGGACAAGTACTTCCAGATCGCGCGCTGCCTGCGTGACGAGGATCTGCGGGCGGACCGGCAGTTCGAGTTCATGCAGTACGACGCGGAGATGTCCTTCGCGGATCAGGAAGACGTCATGGCCGTCGTGACCGAGGCCGTCGGCGCCGCGATCGAGGCGACCACCGGCTCGCGGCCCGGCGAAGTGCCGCGCATGACCTGGCACGAGGCAATGGAGCGGTTCGGCTCGGACAAGCCCGACATCCGCTTCGGGATGGAGCTCGTCGATCTCGGAGCCGTCTTTGCCGAGACCGAGTTCCGCGCGTTCCAGGCGGATGCGGTCAAGGGCATCTGCGTGTCCGGCCTGGGTGAAGTGAGCCGGTCGACCGTGGACAACCTGGTGGACCGGGCCAAGCTGCTCGGAGCGGCGGGGCTCGTGTGGATGCGGGTCAAGGAGGGGGGTGGGCTCGACGCTCCGATCTTGAAGTTCCTCAGCGAGAAGGAGCAGCGCGGCATCGTCGACGTGCTCGGGGCCCAACCGGGCGACCTCGTGCTCATCGTCGCGGGCGAGCGGCGGATGGCGAACCACGTGCTCGGGATCCTGCGCCTCGACCTCGGGCGACCGCCCGTCAACGAGGGTGGACTCCAGCTCCTCTGGGTCGTGGACTTCCCGTTGTTCGAGGGGCTCGACGCGGACCGCCGGCCGATCCCTGCCCACCACCCGTTCACGATGCCTCATCCCGAGGACCTCGAGCTGCTCGACTCGTCGTCGGGCGAGGACCTGCTGGCGGTGCGCTCGCAGGCCTACGACCTCGTGCTCAACGGCTGGGAGCTCGGCTCGGGCAGCGTGCGAATCCACTCGCCGGCCGTGCAGCAGAAGATCTTCTCGTTCCTGGGCATCGAACCGGAAGAGGCCCAAGCCCGCTTCGGGTTCCTCCTGGACGCGTTCCGGTTCGGAGCACCGCCGCACGCGGGCTTCGCGTTCGGCATCGATCGGCTGACGGCGTTGCTTGCCGGCGAAGAGAACATCCGTGAGGTCATCGCGTTCCCGAAGACCCAGAAGGGGGCCGACCCACTCACGGGTGCACCGAGCCCGTTGGATCCGCCACAGCTCACGGAGCTCGGGCTCACCGTGAAGCCGAGGCCCGCACCGAAGTCATGACGCCGTGAGCCTCGACGCGATCGACCTGACCGATCTCGACCGCTTCGCCGACGGGTTCCCGCACGAGATCTTCACCCGGCTCCGGCGTGAGGCGCCGGTCTGGTGGCAGGCGCCGACCGCGCACACGCCCGGCGGGGAGGGGTTCTGGGCCATCACCGGCCATGCCGACGTCCTCCGGGTGGTGCGGGACCCCGCGACGTTCTCGTCCGAGAGCGGGCCCGGGCGAGCCGGCGCGGGCGGGACGATCCTCGAGGACCTGGCTCCGGGGGTCGGGCCGGGGGTGATGCTCAACATGTGCGACCCACCCACGCACACCCGCATCCGGGGTCTCGTGAGCCGCGACTTCACGCCGAAGTCGGTGGATCGGCTCGTCCCGTTCCTGCGGGCACGCACAGCCCGCATCCTCGACGACGTGGCCGCGCGCCGGAGCTGCGACTTCCTGGTGGACGTCGCCGCCGAGCTTCCGTTGCAAACGATCGCGCGGATCCTCGGCGTCCCGGAGCACGACTCGCACCAGCTCTTCACGTGGACCTCGACCATCCTCGACTTCCGCGACCGCGATCTCGAGGGCACGACCGACGACCTGGCCGAGGCCGCGTTGGGCATGGTCGGCTACGGGGGGAACCTGATCGACGAGAAGCGGCGCGCACCGGCCGACGACATGCTCTCGGCGGTCGTGCACGCGACGCTCGAGGGTGATCACGGCGAGATCGAGGCGCTGACGCCGGCGGAGCTCTCGGCGTTCTTCAGCCTGCTGTTCGTCGCGGGCAGCGAGACGACGCGCAACTCGATCGCGGGCGGGTTGCTGGCACTCATCGAGAATCCGGACCAGCTGGCGGCGTTGCGTCAGGATCGGTCGTTGGTACCCACCGCGGTCGAGGAGATCCTGCGCTGGACCAGCGCGACCGCGTACAACCGGCGCACCGCGACCGTGGACGTCGAGCTGGGGGGTCAGCTGATCCGCGCGGGGGAGAAGACGACGCACTGGTACCCCTCGGCCAACCGGGACGAGACCGTGTTCACCGACCCGTTCCGCTTCGACGTGTCCCGCGACCCGAACCCACACGTCGCGTTCGGCGGGGGACTGCACCACTGCCTGGGCGCGGCGCTGGCCCGGACCGAGGTGCGGGTCATGCTCGAGGAGCTCCTCGACCGGTTCTCGGGCTTCGCGCTCGCCGGCCCGGTCGAGTGGGGCCGCAGCAACAAGCACACCAGCATTCGTCACCTCCCCGTGACCCTCACCCCCAACTGACCGAGGTTCTCGTTTCGGCGTCACGTCCCCACGCATTCCGTGGGTACGTGACGCCGAAAACGGGAGGGGCGTAGGGTCGAGCGGATGGCGGCTGATCTCTTCGCGGCGGCGGCCGAGGAGCGCCTGAAGTCCCGGGCGCCCTTGGCGGCCCGGCTGCGACCCCAGACCCTCGACGAGGTCGTCGGCCAACGCGACCTGCTCGCGCCGGGCCGCCCGCTGCGAGCGCTCATCGAAGGCGACCGCCTGTCCTCGGTGATCCTGTGGGGTCCGCCGGGAACCGGCAAGACCACGATCGCCCGCCTCATCGCGGGCGCGACCGACAAGGCGTTCGAGCCCATGAGCGCGGTGAACGCGGGCGTGAAGGACGTGCGCGAGGTCGTCGAGCGGGCCAAGAACCGGCTCGGCGAACGGGGCCAGGGCACGATCCTCTTCCTCGACGAGGTGCACCGCTTCAACAAGACCCAGCAGGACGCGCTGCTCCCGCACGTGGAGGACGGCCTGCTCGTGCTCGTCGGCGCCACGACCGAGAACCCGTACTTCTCGCTCACCTCGGCCTTGCTCAGTCGCTCGACGCTCTTCCGGCTCGAGCCCCTGGAACCCGCGGACCTGCGCGCGCTCCTCCTGCGCGCGCTCGCGGACAAGACGCGCGGGCTCGGCGCGGACGGGCTCTCGATCGATGACGACGCACTCGAGCACATTGCCGACCGATCCGAAGGCGACGCCCGTCATGCCCTGACGAGCCTCGAGGTTGCGGGCGCGCTCACTGCCGAAGCAGGGGTGCCGGCGATCACTCTCGAGTACGCCGAGGCCGCGCTCGCGATGCGGGCCCTGCGCTACGGCGACGACGAGCACTACGACGTGGTGTCCGCGTTCATCAAGAGCATCCGAGGCTCGGACGCGGACGCGGGGCTCTACTGGCTCGCCCGCATGCTCGAAGCGGGCGAGGACGCGCGGTTCATCGCCCGCCGGCTGGTGATCCTCGCGTCCGAAGACGTCGGCATGGCGGACCCGCTCGCCCTGCCGCTCGCCACCGCGGCCGCGCACGCGGTCGAGTACGTCGGGCTGCCCGAGGTGCAGTTGAACCTGGCGCACGTCGTCGTGTACCTGGCGACCGCACCGAAGTCGAACAGCTCGACGGTCGCATTCGGCGCCGCGATGGCCGATGTCCGCGAGCTGCATACCGGTCCGGTTCCGGCGCATCTGCGGGATTCGCACTACCCGGGCGCCGCGCACCTTGGGCACGGGAAGGGCTACGTCTATCCTCACGACACCCCCGAGGGATGGGTGCCTCAGGAGTACCGGCCGGTCGAGATCGCCGAGCAGGTGTACTACCGACCCACCGGTCGGGGTGCGGACGTGGACCGCCGGCCCGGGGTCGGCACGGAAGCATCGAGCACCAGGGGACCGCAATCCAGGGGAGATGTCGATGAGCGCGGGTGACTGGCTGGCGGCAACGGGCGCCGTGATGCTCGCGGTCATGCTCGGCGGCCTCCTCTTCGCGCTCGGCTCCGTCGTCGTGACCTTGCGGGACCTGCGGGCCACCGTGCGAGCCCTCCAGGAGCAGAGCATCGCGTTGGCCGACGAGATGCGCATCGCCCTGCGCGACGCGGAGAACGAGGTCGATCGAGTCGGTGCGCTGCTGACAGCGGCCGAGACGGTCGGCGATCGCATCGACACCGCGTCACGGATCGTGTCGAAGACGGTCACGAACCCGGTCGTGAAGGTGCTGGCCCTCGGCACGGGTACCAAGCGGGCCGTCCGCCGCATGCGCGCGGGTGACGAGGCTCGGAAGGCGTGATTCCGAAGCGGGTGTTCTGGCTGACGGTGGGGTACGGCGCCGGACTGGGGTCGTCGTGGTACGCCGCGCGCAAGGTCAAGGCCGCGGCGCGCCGCTACACGCCCGAGAGCCTCGGGGGTCGCGTCACGGACACCGTCAGCGGGATCTCGAAGGACGTGAAGGCCGCGGTCACCGAAGGCCGCAGCGCCATGCGCGAGCGCGAGGCGGAGCTCCGTCGCCCCCGTGCCGCCAGCCCCCGCGGCTGAGCCGCCTCGGAATGTCGGTCAAGAGGTACGGGGCGGGTTCGGTAGCCTGGCGGTCCCGATGAGCACCCTGACCGCGGACGAGCTGCGCTCCACCTTCCTCGAGTTCTTCGTCGCGCGTGGCCACACGCTCGTCCCGAGCGCGAGCTTGATCCCACACGACAAGACGGTGCTCTTCACGGTGGCGGGCATGGTGCCGTTCAAGCCCTACTTCACCGGCGAGGAGCCCGCGCCCTATCCCCGGGCCACCTCGGCCCAGAAGTGCGTCCGGGCCGGTGGCAAGCACAACGACCTCGACGACATCGGCCGGACCAACCGCCACTTCACGTTCTTCGAGATGCTGGGCAACTTCTCGTTCGGCGACTACTTCAAGACCGAGGCGATCGCCTTCGCCTGGGAGCTGTACACCGAGGTGCTCGGCCTGGACCCGGAGCGGCTCTGGGTCACGGTCCACGAGAGCGACGACGAGGCCGAGGCGATTTGGCGCGACACCGTGGGGGTGTCCCAGGAGAGGATCCAACGGCTGGGTGACGACAACTTCTGGCGCATGGGCGACACGGGCCCCTGCGGGCCGAGCTCGGAGATCTTCTGGGATCTCGGGCCGGCGTTCGGCGCCGAGGGCGGGCCGAAGGACGGCGGCGAGGACCGCTACGTCGAGATCTGGAACCTGGTGTTCGTGCAGTTCGACGCGCAGCCCGACGGCACCCTGGTGCCGCTGGCGAAGCGCAGCATCGACACCGGCGCGGGGCTCGAGCGCAACCTCTCGGTGCTCCAGGGCGTGGACTCGATCTGGGACATCGACGTGTTCCGCCCGCTCATCGCTGCCGCCGAGGAGGCCACCGGGGTCACGTACCAGGGCTTTCCCGGAGGTGAATCGGACATCTCGCTGCGCATCCTGGCGGAGCACGGCCGCACGATGACGTTCCTCGTGAGCGACGGCGTCGTCCCGAGCAACGTCGAGCGCGGCTACGTGCTGCGGCGCATCATCCGGCGCGCGGTGCGCCACGCGTACCGGCTCGGGGCGCGTGACCTGGTGACCCCGGCTCTGGTGGACGCGACCATCGCCGCGATGGGCGGTGCCTATCCCGAGCTCGAGAAGCACCGCGAGCTGGTGACCAACGTGATCCGCCGTGAAGAGGAGCGTTTCCTCGCCACGCTCCAGCGCGGCGAGGACCTGCTCGACGAGGTGCTGGACGCGGGCGACGTCACCGGTGAGCGAGCGTTCTTCCTCCACGACACGCTCGGATACCCGATCGACCTCACCCGTGAGGTGGCCGCCGAGCGCGGGCGCTCCGTGGACGTCGACGGGTTCCGAGCCCAGATGGACGAGCAGCGCGCCCGCGCTCGCGATGCCCACAAGGCCGACGGCGGCGCTGCCGCAGCTCCGGTCGAGCTCTACCGCGAGATCCTCGACGACCACGGGCCGACCGAGTTCACCGGGCGCCAGGAGTACGTCACCGAAGATGCGAAGGTTCTCGCGATCGTCGCCGCGGGCGAGCGACTCGGTCGCGCGGGCGCGGGTGAAGAGGTTGACGTCTTCCTCGATCGCACGCCCTTCTACGCCGAGTCCGGTGGCCAGGTGGGGGACACCGGGACGGTCACGGCAGACCAGGGCGACACCGTCGTGCGCATCCTCGACACGCAGTACGCGATTGCCGGGGTGCTGAGCGTGCACCGCGGGCGCGTCGAACAGGGCGAGCTGGTCGAGAGCGACGAGGTGGTCGCGGCGATCGACGCAGTGCGCCGCGACGCGATCCGGCGCAACCACACCGCCACCCACATCCTGCACTGGGCATTACGCGAGGTGCTCGGCCCCCATGTGAAGCAGGCCGGGTCCTTCGTCGGGCCAGACCGGCTGCGGTTCGACTTCAGTCACTTCGAGGCCGTGACCCAGGACGAGCTGGACCAGATCGAGGCGCTCGCGAACCGCGAGATCATCTCCGACGCAAAGGTCCGTCACTACGAGACCTCGAAGTCGCACGCGGAGAGCATCGGTGCGATCGCGTTCTTCGGTGACAAGTACGGCGACGTCGTTCGCGTGCTTGAGGCCGGTGAGCACTCGATCGAGCTCTGCGGCGGCACGCACGTCCACGCGCTCGGGTTCATCGGTCCGATCAAGATCGTGAGCGAGGGCTCCATCGGCGCGAACCTGCGCCGCATCGAAGCGGTCACCGGTGAAGGCGCGCTGGACCGGGTCCATGACGAAGAGGTCCGGCTGCGGACGGCCGCAGGACTCCTCAACGTCGGTCCCACCGAGGTGCCCGAGCGCATCGAGCGCCTGCTGGCCCAGGTGAAGTCGCTGGGCGAGGAGCTGAACGGGCTGCGCGCGAAGCAGGCGGTCGCGGACGCCGGCACCTTGGCCGCCGAAGCGGTCGACGGCGTGATCGTGGTGCGCAAGGACGGGCTGGTGGGCGACGACCTGCGCCGGATCGCGCTGGCAGCCAGGGATGCCCTGGGCTCCGGTGTGGTCGCCATCCTGAGCGCGTCGCCGGATCGCGCGAAGGCCGCGATCGCGGTCGCGGTGAGCAAGGACCTCGTCGAGCGCGGCGTCTCGGCCGCGCAGATCGGTGGTCCGGTCGCGAAGGTCCTCGGCGGTGGGACCGGGAAGAACCAGGACTTCGTCCAGGGGGGCGGACCCAACGTCGCCGGCCTCGACGACGCCCTCGCCCTGGCACGAGAACAGGCCCGCGCGGCCGTAGGCTCATAGCTGCTTGACCCGCATCCTCGGGGTCGATCTCGGGAGTGCCCGGATCGGTCTCGCCCTCTCGGATCCTTCCGGCACACTCGCGTCGCCGCTGGCCGTGCTCGCGCGCTCGGGTGACCGGAAGCGGGACCACCGAGCAATCGTGGCGGCGGCGCGAGAGAACGAAGCCGGGTGCATCGTCGTCGGGCTCCCGCGCTCGCTCTCGGGCAAGCAGGGTCCGGCCGAGCTGGCCACGCTCGACGAGATCGAGGAGCTGCGCTCCGCCGTCCCCGATGACATCACGGTCGACGCATACGACGAGCGCTTCACCACCGTGATCGCCCAGCGCAGCCTCGTCGAGTCGGGCATGCGCCGGAGTGACCGCAAGAAGGTGGTCGACAAGGTGGCCGCGGCGGTGATGCTCCAGTCCTACCTGGAGTCGCAGTCGTGACCACCGGCGCCGAGCTCGACGCCGCGCGCACCGAACGCCGGCCGGCCGGGTCTTCACGCCGTCGCCGGCCGAAGCGCCGCCGGTGGCTGCTCGTGGTGGCGTTGCTCACGATCCTGCTCCTTCCGGTGCTGATCGTCGGAGCCTGGTTCTGGTACCAGACCGACCCGCCGGGCAATCCCGGCCGTCGGGTCCAGGTCGAGGTTCGGCAGGGCTGGGGGACGTCCCAGATCGGCAACGAGCTCGCCCGTCGCGGCGTGGTGGGCTCCGCGCTCGCGTTCGAGCTGTACGTGAAGGTCTTCGGCGGGGGTCCGTTCCAGGCCGGGACCTTCGAGCTGCGCCAGGACATGGGTTCGAGCCCGGCGGCAGCGGCACTCGAGCGGCCCGCGTCGTTGAGGTACCGGAAGCTGGCTCTGATCCCCGGCCTCACGCTCGACATGATCGCGGACCAGGTCGGGAAGATCCCCGGCCTCAACCGCGACAAGTTCCTCGCGGTCGCGCGCTCCAACACCGTCCGGTCCAAGTACGAGCCCGCGAACGTCACGTCACTCGAAGGGCTCACGTGGCCCGACACGTACTACGTGAGCAAGGCGGATACCGAGACCACGCTGTTGCGCACCCTGGTGAAGACGTTCGACAAGCAGGCGACGCGCGCCGGGCTCTCGTCGTCCCCGGACCCCTACCGCACGGTGACCGTCGCCTCGTTGATCCAGACCGAGGCCAAGCTCGACGAGGACCGTCCCCTCATCGCCGCGGTGGTGGAGAACCGGTTGCGAGACCGCATGCCGCTCCAGATCGACGCCACGCTCCTGTACGCGCGGGGGACCCGGGTGGGTCCGATCACCGATGCCGACTACGCACGGGACTCCCCGTACAACACGTACAAGAACCTGGGCCTGCCGCCCACCCCGATCTCGACCGTCACGACCTCGTCGCTCCAGGCCGCGCTGCACCCCGCGAACGTGCCGTACGAGTACTACGTGCTCATCAACGCGAACGGGAAGCACGCGTTCGCGACGACCTATGCCGAGCACCAGCGCAACGTCGCCGAAGCCCGCCGCAAGGGCCTCCTCCGATGAGCGCAACGGGGACCGGCCCGCCGGACGAGGCTCCGCACCTGGGCCCGGTGACGGGGGAGACGCAGCTGGCCGGGGTGATCGGATACCCGGTGCGCCACTCCCGTTCGCCGGTGATCCACAACGCCGGGTACGCGGCTGCGGGTCTCGACTGGGTGTTCGTCGCGCTCGAGGTTCCCCCCGGCCGTGGCTACGACGCGGTCCTCGCAATGACGGTGCTCGGCATCCGGGGCATGAGCATCACGATGCCGCACAAGGCCGACGCGGCCCGGGCGTGTGACGAGCTGAGCGCGGACGCGACGGTCCTGGAGGTGGTCAACACGGTCGTGTTGCAGGAGGACGGCGCGCTGCACGGAGACTCCACCGACGGCGAAGGGCTGCTCCGGAGCCTGGCGGATGCCGGCCTGGACGTCGACGGCCGGAGCGTGCTCGTGCTCGGAGCCGGAGGCGCGGCCCGGGCATCGGTGCTGGCGCTCGGTCGCGCCGGGGCCCGGCTCACCGTGGCCGCGCGTCGCGCGGAAGCCGCCGAGGCGGCCGCGCAGCTCGTCGCCGGATCGAACGTCACGACGATCCCGGTCACGGGGGAGTACGAGATCGTGGTGAACGCCACGCCGCTCGGGATGGCCGGCGAATCGGTCCCGATCAC
>JADGON010000137.1 GCA_017882945.1 Acidimicrobiia bacterium
CGGGTCGAGCGGCGTGCTGCTGTGGACCACCGGGCCACTCACCAGTGACGGAGTGGGCGCCGCGCTGTCGGTCTCCGCGGTCGCCGTCGCGCTCGCCTACCGCCGCCGACCCTCCACCCTCATCGCGGTCGCGATCGCGATCCTGGCCGGCAGCGCGTTCTCGGTGAAGAACCTGCTGGTCGCCCCGGCACTCGTCATCGCCTGGGTGCTCGTGGTCTCCCGCCGCCGGGCCGGCGACACCATCCTCGTGGCGCTCGGGGCGCTCGCGGTGCTGGTCCTGGCCTCGGCGCCGTGGGGCTTCGCGGAGGTGTACCACGACTCGATCCAGTACCACCTCGCCAAGACGGGCGAGGGCAATCGAGCCGGAAATGCGAGCAAGCTCGTCACCACCTTTCTGCGGCGCAGTCTCACGCTGATTGCGATTGGCGCAGTCGGGCTGGTGAGCGCGCTCGCCCTTCGAAGATCCCCCGTCGCCGAACGAGGCGAACCGGACATGGCGGGCGGCGACGGGCGGCCTTCGCTTCGAAGATCCCCCGTCGCCGATCGAGGCGAGCCGGTAGGGCGATTCGTCCGTCTCACGTCCGGAGATCGCATCCTGTGGTGGTGGGCGGGGCTGGTGCTCGTCGTGTTGCTGGCCCAGGACCCCATGTTCCGCAACCACCTCACCGCGCTCGTCGCGCCGCTCGGGTTGCTGGTCGCCCGCTACCGGCCGTCGTGGCGGCTCGTGGCGGTCACCGTGCTGATCACCGTGCCGTACCAGGCCTACCAGCTGCGCGAGCTGCTCGTCCCGAAGGACTACTCCGGCAACGCGGCAACGGTGGTGCACGCGCTCCGGCGCCTTCCGGACGGGGCGTGGGCGCTCAGTGACGAGCCCGGTCTCGTGTGGCGCGCCGGGAAGGGCACGGACCCGTTCTTCGTCGACCCGTCCGTCCTGCGCATCGACTCGCGCGTCAAGGAGATCCGGATCACCGAGGAGCGGCTGCTCGAGGCCGCGGCGAACCCGCGCGAGTGCGCGGTCGTGATCTGGGCGCCGGTCCGGTTCGGCAGCTTCACGACGCTGCCCGAACGGCTGGCCGATCTCGGCTATCGGCAGACCGAGGACTTCGGTCACGGCCGCGGCCTCTGGGTCAGGCCTCGGTGCGTGCCGCCGGGTCAATCGGCGGTGGCGCGGGCGAACGACCGAGATGGTCGAGCCACCGCAATGGGGGCACCCGCTCGATCACCCGGCTGAACGACACCAGCTCCGACGCCAGGTTCAGCGCGACCAACGCGATGAGCACGACGTTGCGGGTCGTGCGGTCGCACTCGAGCACCACGACGAGGCCGAGCACTCCCCCGAGCACGTTCGCCCCCGTGTCACCGATCATGAGTCGTTCGGCGAGGTCGTCGGGTAGCAGGCCCGCGGTCGCGCCGATGAGCGGGGCGGCCGCAATGCCCACCGCACCGGATCCCGCCACGATGGCGATCGGGACGTACGCCGCGAGCGAGCACTTGATCGCGCGCCCCGGCGCGCGATCAAGCAGGTTGCCCAGGTTCGCGGCCAGCGCGATGAGCAGGGCGTCCGCGAGCAGGCGCTTGCCGGTCACGAAGCCCGGCGCGGCCGCGAGCACCAACGCGATGCCCGCACCGCCGATGAGCTTGAGCATGCCGGTCGTGAGCCGGCCCTGGGAGAGGGCTCGAACGTGACCCTTGAACCCCCGGTCCTCGCTCCCGAGCACGTCGTCCATGAAGCCGAGCAGGCCGAAACCGAACGCCGCGAAGAGCACGAGCGGCCGAGCCGGGTTCAATCCGGGCGCATCACCGATCTCGAACCCGCCGAGCGCCGAGCGACCCGCCTCGACGACGAGCACGGCCATGACCAGGAACAGTCCACCCGCGGTCACGAGCGTCCGACCGCGGTAGTTCAGGCGCTCCAACACCGGCGACTGCAGCATGTCGCGGCCCGCGAGGAGCACGAAGCGAACCGCGAGGAACCCGACGACCCATCCGATCAGTACAGCCACGCCGGCTCAGTCTGGCCCGGGCTCCACCGGATCGTCGGGATGCGTCATCGGGCAATGACCTTCAGCGGCACGGTCGACGCGGCGCCCGCGCCGGTCCCGTAGGCGCCGACCACCCCGCGTGCGAGATCGGCGAGGGCCAGCGCGCTCGCCACGCGACCCTGCACGACGTCGACGTCGTCGATCGTGGAGACGACCGACTTGAGCTGATCGTCGTTGCGCACCGGGGCCAACCAGAGGCCCCGACTGATCTTGGAGCTGTCCGGGTCGATCTCGCCGACCGCGGTCATCGCCTTCGCCGCGACCAGCGCCCGCGTCAGCACCACCGTCGTGTCCTGCGCGGTGATCGAGCTCTCGGGGCCGCCGAGGAGCAGCACCCGGGCTCCCGATCCGGGGAAGCTGCTCGCGCTCACATCGCCGTTGCCGACTCCTTCGAGCGTGACGAAGCCGGCCTTGGCCAGCGCGTCGAGCACGTCGGACTCGCCCGGCGCCGACGCACCCTCGGCCAGCCGCTGTGACAACGCCGTGATGGCATCCGAGCGCAACGTCTTGTCCGTGCGGGTCGTGATCCCGAGCGCGCCGCGCATCGCGTCGGCGTTCTTCCCGTCGCCCCCGAGGTTCCACGGCGCCTCCAGCCACAGCACGCCGGGCACCACCCCGCCGGCCTGGCGGAGCAGCTCGGTTTGCGCCTTGACCAGGTCCTTGTTCACCCCGCGCTCGGCGACGACCGCCACCGGCTGATTGGTGAGCTGCGCTTCGACGGTCCAGTTGGAGGATTGCTCCGCGTACTTGTTCAGGTTGTCGAGCTGGCTCTTCAGCCGCGAGTTCTCGGCCCGCTGCGTGTCCGCCTTGTTCTCGACCGTGTCGATGCGATCACGCAGACCTTCAACGATGGCGCGGTCGATGACGGTCGAGCCCATGACGACGCCGAGTGCCAACGCCAGAAACACCGCGATGAGCGACGCGATGTGGAAGCGGAAGTTGATCATGGGTGAGGCAACAATCCAGTGCGAGGAGTCAGAGCGAGGTCACGAGCCGGTGACGGAGTACCAGAGGTCTTTGAGCGTCACCCGGATCCCGTCGAAGAACACATGGATCGGCTCGGCCACGACGCTGATCACGATCATGGCTACCAGCGCGGAGACCACGAGCGCCACCAGGTCGCGCCGGCGCACCCGACCCTCGTAGAGGCGGCTCACACCCTTGGCGTCGACGAGCATCGGTCCGAGCCGGAGCCGGGTCAGGAACGTCGACGACATCCCCTTCCGACCCTTGTCGAGGAACTCGACCATCGTCGCGTGGGTGCCCACCGCGACGATCAGCTTCGCCCCGGCTTCGTAGGCCAGGAGCATCGCGACGTCTTCGCTGGTTCCGTCGATCACGAACTCTTCGTAGGGCACGCCCCACTCGAGCAGGTTGTCACGCCCGGGTGCTCGGCCGTCGATGTGCACGTGATGGATCAGCTCCGCTCCGCAACGCAGCGCACGATCCGAGACGGAGTCGAAGTCACCGATGATGATGTCGGGCTTGAACCCGATCTCGAGCAACGCGTCGGCGCCGCCGTCGACCGCGATCGTCACCGGCTGGTACTCGCGCAGGTAGGGCTTCAACGCGGCGAGGTCGCTGCGATAGTCGTGACCGCGAACAACGACGAGCGCGTGCCGGCCCGCGATCTGGGTACGGAGCGTCGGGAGCAGGATCGGCTCGAACGTCAGCTTCGCTTCGCGTTGGATGTACTCGAGCGTGTTCTCGGCGAACTTCTCGAGCTCGACGCCGATGTTCCCACGCGCAGCTTCGGTCGCCGCCTCGATCGCCTCGATCCCGAGCAGCGTGCCGGTGGCGACAAGCTCGTCGCCCCGCCACACCTCCGCGCCGACGATGCGCAGCTCGTCGCCTTCGGTGATCAGCTCCAGGATCTCGGGCCCGACGTCGTCGATCAGCGGGAGTCCTGCTTCGACGATGCGGATCGGGCCGCCGTTCGGATAGCGGCCGGAGATCGAGACGCCCCCGTTGACGACCGCGACCGCGCCCTGCGCGATCAGGTTCTCGGCGGCGACCCGGTCGATGTCGGTGTGGTTGATGACCGCGATGTCACCCGGCTGCATCCGGCGCGACAGGTCCTTGGTCCGCTTGTCGACACGCGCGATGCCGACCACGGCTTGCGGAGCCTCGTTGCGGCGTCGAAGCCCGAGCCGGCGCGCCATCAGCGCGCGCTCCGTGTGGCCTCGCTCAAGAGCTCCTCCGCGTGTCGACGGGCGTGGGCGGAATCCTCGATGCCGGCCAGCATCCGCGAGAGCTCCGCCACCCGATCCTCGCTCAACACCGCACTCGCCGTGGCGCGGGTCCGGCCGCCGTGCTCCCCCTTCCGGACCACGATCTGGGCATCCGCACACGCGGCGACCTGGGCGAGGTGGGTGATGCACAGTACCTGGGCGCTCGCCGCCAGCGCGGCCAGCTCCCGGCCCACCGCCGCGCCGGCCTCGCCGCCGATGCCGGCGTCCACCTCATCGAAGACGAGCACCGGTCCGCGGCCCCGACCCCCGCGCTCGGCCAGCGCTACCCGGAGGGCAAGCATCGCCCGCGAGAGCTCGCCGCCGGACGCCACCTTGGCCAGCGCCAGCGCGGGCTCGCCCGCGTTGGCCGCAAGCAGGAACGTCACCCGATCCGCGCCGTCCTCGCCCGGCTCGGCCGCCTCGACGAGCACGTCGAGCGACGCGCCGGCCATGGCCAGGCGGCGCATCCGCGCCTGCACGGCCTCGGCGAGTGCGCCCGCCGCCGCCGTCCGTGCCTGGCTCACCCGCGTGGCCGCCTTGGTGGCGACCGCTTGCACACGCAAGCGGTCGGCCTCGAGCTCGGCGGTGCGAGCCTCGTGACCTTGGAGCTCCGCAAGGCGGCGCGCGGCGTCGTCCCGGTGCTCGAGGACCTCAGCCAGCGTCTCCCCGTACTTCCGCTCCAGCTCCCGCAGGAGGCGACGACGTTGCCGGACCGCTTCGAGACGTTCAGGATCCTCGATGACCGACTCCGTCGCGATCCGGAGATCATGCGCGACCTCGGCCAGCTCGGCCTGGAGCGCGCGCACGCGCGCGGTCAGCTCCGGGTGGCTCGTGCGCACCGCGAGCGCGCCCACGGCGACACCGACCGCGTCGACGGCGCGACCGTCCACCGCGTCGTGGGCGGCCAGCAGCGCTTCGCGATCTTCCGCCGCACCGGCGAGCGCCTCCTCTTCGGCTTCGCGCGCGGCCGCCTCATTCCGATCCTCGAGCGCAGCGTCGTCGATCTCGTTGATCTGGTACTCCAGCAAGGACAGCTCTCGAGCCCGGGCGCGCTCGTCGCCGCCGAGACCCTCCATCGCCTTTTCGATCGTGCGGAGCCCGGCGCGCGCAGTCTGGTAGTCCGCAAGTGCTTCGAGGGCCGGTGGCCCCGCGAACGTGTCGAGCACGGCGCGTTGCATCGCCGGCGCGAGCAGGCTCTGGTGCGCGTGCTGACCGTGCAGGTCGATCAGCCGCGCGCCGAGGTCGGCGAGCTCGCCGGCGGTCGCGAGCCGGCCGTCGATGTAGGCGCGGCTCCGGCCCTCGGCTGGCAGCACGCGCGCCACGATGATCTCGTCCCCGGTGAGCGGGTCCTCGAAGCGTCCTTCGACACGCGCCTCGGACGCGCCGGGGCGGATCAACGCCGAATCGGCGCGCGCGCCCGCGAGCAGCTCGAGGGCCTCGACCACCAGCGTCTTGCCGGCCCCGGTCTCGCCCGTGATGACGGTCAGCCCCGCCTCGAAGACGACCTGGATCTCCTCGATGATCCCCAGGTTCTCGATGCGCAGCTCGATCAACACGCTCGCCCCCTCACCGGTCCGGAAGGCCGAACTTGGCCTTGAGGATCTGGTGGAAGTCGCGGGGGCCGAAGGTGACGACGCGCGCGGGGCCCGGTCCACCGGTGCAGCGGACCACATCACCGGGCTCCAACACGCCGCGCTCGCGGCCGTCGATGGTCAGCAGCACGGGTCGGTCGTCGCTGACCACCAGCGCGAGCTCCTCCTCGGCGTCGAGCACCAGCGAACGATCGAACAACATGTGCGGCGAGACGGGAGTGAGCAGCAGGCAGCGGACCCGTGGCGACACGATCGGGCCACGGGCCGAGAACGAATAGGCAGTGGAGCCGGTCGGCGTCGCGACGATCACCCCGTCCGCGGCGTACGACGTGAAGAACGAGCCGTTGATCGTGACGTCGAGCCGGGCCAGGCGGCCGGGATGCGGCTTTTCGAGGACCGCTTCGTTGAGGGCCCACCAGCGTCCGGCCGCAGGTCCCTGGGACTCGATCGTGACCTGCAACATCATGCGGTCCGCGACTGCGTAGTCCCCCGCGAGGAGTCGCGCGAGCGCGGCGTCGATGTCGACCGGCTCGACCTCGGCCAGGTAGCCGAGCTGGCCGACGTTCACGCCGAGGACCGGCACGCCCGCGTCATAGACCAGGTCCACAGTTCGCAGCATGGTCCCGTCTCCACCGAGCGACACCGCGAGATCGAGCCCCGCGGCGAAGTCCTCGACCGGGACCGCGACGCGCTCCAGGCCCGCCGCGTCGGACTCCGGGATGCGCACCGCCACCCCGTGGTCCTCGAACCACCCGAGAACGTGCGCCGCCAGGTCCCGCGCGTACACCCGATCCCGGTGCGGCACCAGGCCCACGGTCTTCAGCGCGCGGGGTGGGCTCATCGCTCGACCCCGGCGTGCGCCTCGGCGACCGCCGCGTCGAGGGCGCTCGAGGAGACGGTGGGCGCGGCCTTGCGTGCGTGGACCAGGAACTCGACGTTGCCGGCCGCGCCGCGCAACGGTGACGGCATGACAGCACCGACCCCGAGGCCCGCGGCCGCAAGCCCCTGCACCACCTCGTCGAGCACCGCGCGATGGATCTCGGGATCGCGCACGATGCCGCCGCGGCTGACCCGTTTCCGGCCGGCCTCGAACTGCGGCTTCACCAACAGGACCAGGTCCGCACCTGCGGTCGTGAGCCGGCCCAAGGCAGGGGCCACCAACGTCAGCGAGATGAAGGAGAGGTCCGCCACCGCGATCGAGCACGGCTCGTCACCGATCCCGGCCAGCTCCAAGGTCCGCAGGTTCGTCCGTTCGAGGAGCATCACCCGTGCATCCTGGCGGAGCGACCAGTCGAGCTGCGCCCGGCCGACATCCACCGCGACGACCAGGGCCGCGCCTCGCTGGAGCAGGCAATCCGTGAATCCACCGGTCGAAGCGCCCGCGTCCAGGGCCCGCGCGTCGCGGACATCCACGGCGAACCGCTCGAGCGCGGCGTCGAGCTTCTGCCCGCCGCGCGAGACGAATCGGGGCGGATCACCCGTGAGCACGATCGGCTCGTGCTCGTCGACCTGACGGGCGACGGACCGGGTCGGGGCTCCACCGACGGTGACCCGGCCCTCCTCGACGGCTTCGGCCGCCCGGGTTCGACTGCTCACGAGGCCGCGCCGCACCAGCTCGACATCGAGACGGCGGCGCACCGATCCGTCCGCCGCCGCTAGGAGGCGGCGGCCTTCGAGGCCGCTTTCTTGGCCGACTTCTTCGCCGACTGCTTGGCCGAGCCGGCCTTCTTGGAGCCGGCCGGCTTCGACGAGGCGCCCTTCGCCTTGGAGGAGGTCTTCTTCTTGCTCGCCTTCGCCGCGGCCTTGGCCGGCTTCTTCTGCTTGGCCAGCTTCGTCTCGAGCCGGGCCAGATCCTCCTTGGTGGCGATCCCGAGCGTCTTGACCTGGCGCTGGATCTCCTTGCGGACGATCTCGAGGAGCACGTCGGTGCGCTTCCGGCTCTCGTCGACCAGATCATCCACGAAGCCCTGGACCTGCTCCTGGGCGAGCTGGCCCTGGCTCACGAGCTCCTTCGCGCGCTTGCGGGCCTGGGTCCGGGTCATGGCCACGAACTCCGCGCCCGCGTCGAGGTACTTGTTCCAGTCGGGCGGCTGCGGCATGACGCGACTCCCTGGGACGGGTCTTCGAGTGCGGGACGTCGGGGGAGGGGACCCCGGGCGGCGAGGACGCCGCCGAATCGCCCAGGCTACCGCGAGCTTGCGCGTTCGAAGGGCCAGATCAGGAGCCCGTCCCGTGGCCCTCGAGCAGTCGGGGCACGAGCGCCGCGAGGTCGTCGGCCACGAACGCCGGCGGCGGGACCGGGACCGGCTCCGACGGATCGTGACCGCCGATCCCGGTCAGCACGAGCGCGAACGGCCAACCGAGCGCGGTCGCCATCGCACCGTCGGTCGACGGCCGGTCTCCCACCATCACGCCCTGGTCACCGAGCCGTCGCCGGACCATCGCCGCGGCGGGCGGCTCCGGCTTGCCCGCGACCTCGGGACTGCGTCCCGCCGCGGTGGCCACCGCGGCGACGATCGCACCCGCCCCGGGAAGGACGCGGCCGGCACCCGGATAGGTCGGGTCCGTGTTCGTCGCGACGAAGCGCGCGCCGTCGCGCACCGCAGCGGCCGCGCGATCGAGACCGTCGAAGTCGAACGTGCGATGCCAGCCGACCACGACGGCATCGACCGGACCCCGATCGACGACCTCGAACCCGGCGTGCTCGAGCGCCTCGACGACACCGGGACCCGCGCAGGCAAGGATGCGCGCCCCGGCCGACAACGTCGCGCGCAGGTGCTCGGCCGCGGCCTGGGCGCTCGTCAGGACCTCTTCGGCGTCGGCGGCGATCCCGAGCCGTGCGAACTTCTCGAGGTAGTCCGCGACCCGCAAGCTCGAGTTGTTCGTGAGAAACGCGACCCGCGCGCCACCGTCGCGCAACGCCGTGACTGCTTCCGGCGAGCCCGGGATCGGCTCGTCGCCGCGCCAGAGCACGCCGTCGAGATCGAGGACGACGACGGTCACTCGGTGACGCGTGCCAGTGCGTCGCGATAGTCCTCCGAGTCCGGACGCATCACCGTGGCGAGCTTCAGGTGCCCGCGCGCGCGGGCCGGGTCGCCCGCGCGGATCGCGCAGAGACCGAGCCCGAAGTGCGCGTAGTCGTTGACGGGGTCGAGATCGAGCGCCTTGGCGAACTCGACTTCGGCCTCGGCGAACCGGCGGGTGCGGAAGTACGCCCGGGCCAGGGCCTCCCGGATCGACCCCTGCTCGGGCTCCAGATCCCGGGCGCGCCCGAGTGCCACGACCGCGGCGTGCACGTTCCCCGACGAGAGCAGCGCCTGGCCTTCCATGAACCGCTCATACGCTTCGCTCATCGCTGCCGTGCCAGAATCGGTCGACCCGTCTCGTTCGATCATGTGGGAGCAAAACACCGCAGTGCCCGAGTTCCTTCCCTTCCGCGGCCTCCGGTACCGCCACGACGATCTCGCGGCCGTGACTGCCCCACCCTATGACGTGATCGACCCCGAAGAACGGGCGGTCCTGATCGGCCGATCGCCGCACAACGCGGTACGGCTGCTGCTGCCCGAGGGCGACTACGACGGCGCCGCGCGCGAGCTCGCGGCGTGGCAATCCGACGGCACGCTCACGCTCGATCCGGAGCCGGCGTTCTACGGGTACCGCATGGAGTTCACCGACGACCGGGGACAGGCCCGCAGCACCGACGGCATCATCGGCGCGCTCACGCTTCCGGCGCGCGCCGGTGCCGGCGACGTGCTCCCCCACGAGCGCACCATGCCCAAGGCGAAGAGCGACCGGCTCGCGCTGTTGGCGGCCACTCGGGCGAACCTCGACCCGATCTGGGGGCTCACGCCGGCAGCCGACCTCCCGGTCGCCGACGGCGCGCCGGTTGCGGTCACGACCGACGATCTGGGCGTGACGCATTCACTGACGCCGATCACGGATCCCGTCGGCATCGCCGAGATCCGCCGGGTCGTCGGGTCCGCGCCGCTCGTGCTCGCCGACGGGCACCACCGCTTCGAGACCGCGATCGCGTACCGCGACCAGCGGATCGCGGCGGGCAACGCCTCCGAAGCCGACGGCCGCGTCATGTGCCTCGTGGTCGAGCTGGCCGAGGAGCAGCTCTGGGTCCAGCCGATCCATCGCCTGCTGAACGGCGTCAGCGCCCCGAGTGCTCTGCGTGTCGCGCTCGGTGCCGGATTCTCGCTCGAGGATCTCGGCCCTGCCACCCCCGAGCGCGTCGAAGCACTCGAGCGACGCCTCCAGGCGGAAGGGGGAATCGGGCTCGTCGACTCCTCCGGCCTCGCGCGCCTGACCCCGCACCCCGACGCACGCGAGACGGCATCTCGCGACCTTCCCGAGGCACTGCGCGACGTTCCGTCCGCGTGGTTCGACGAGCTCGCCGCACCCGCGCTGGCCGGCATCGACATCACGTTCCGGGCCGACGCGGCGACGGTCGCCGCGCTCGTCGGCAAGGGCGCGGCCGACGCCGCGATCCTGCTGGCCCCCGTCACGGTCGAGCAGATCCGGGCCGCCGCACTCGCGGGGGTGCGCATGCCGCAGAAGACGACGTACTTCGCGCCCAAGCCGCGCAGCGGACTTGTCTACCGCCCGCTCGACTGAGATCGGAGAACGCGGTCAGCGGGGCGTGCAGGTGAACAGCGTGCGGCTGCCGCTCGGCAGTGCCTCGCGGTGGTCGATGGTGAAGTGCTCCTCGAGCAGCTTCTCGAAGACGTCGACGCGGTAGTCCGGGAACATCCCCGGGGGCTTGTTGCCGAGCAGGCGTTGGGCCATCGGGTCGTGCGGCTCGACGAACTCCACGATGAGCCGACCGCCGAAGCTGCGGAACCAGGAGACGACCTGACCGAGCGGAACGTTCGCCGCGATCGCGAGGTGATGCACCAACGCGAGCGCGAGCACGAGGTCGGGTTGGTCCCGGTCGGTGAACGCGCTGCGCTCCTCCCCGCGCCAGCCCCGCGCCGGCGACGGATCGACCAGGTTCATCACGAGCGGGAGGATGTTGGTGACGCCGTCTTGGCGCAACGACCGGTAGAGAACGTCCACGGTCACGTCGTCGGAGTCGACGGCGACGACATACCCACCGCGCTCGGCGACGATGCGTGAGTAGATGCCGTCGTTGCAGCCCAGGTCCCATGCCAGGCCGACATCGGTGCCGTCGATCGCCTCGCGGAGGAACCGCTCCTTCGCATTGCGGTCCTCGTCGCTGTAGGAGCACGTCTCGCGGTACGCCTTCCAACCCGAGTCCGCGCGCTTCGAGTGCAGCTTGCGGACCAGCTTGAGCAGCTTGGTCACCGTCGCCTTGGTGAGCTCCTTGCTGAAGCCCGACTTCTTCAGGTCCTCCTTGATCGCCTGGCCGCCCTGGGTGACGCGGCTCTCGGCGATGCTGTGCAGGTAGACGTGGCGGAACACGCCCTTCTTGAACTTCTTGCGGCCCGAGAAGATCCGGCGCATCTCGGTCGGGTCGAGACCGTCGAGATGGCCCATGAGGATCCGCTGGAACGACACCCCCAAGTGGGCTTCGAGCAGCAGTGGGTACAGGAACGTCTGGCAGAACTGCCGGTAGCCGATCCAGGGGCCGCCGGCGATGCGCTCGAACGAGCCGATGTCGATGAAGACCGGATCCGGGCCGCGCCACTGGACGTTGAAGGCGTAGCCGTCCTTCATCGTCACGTCTTCTTCGAGCGCGGCCAGCAGGATCTCGAGGTGCAGGATCGCTGCGTCCCGCAGCTGCGCGAACGTCCACTCGTACGGGTACGAGATGAACGGGATGCGCTCGTGCTCGATGACCGCGGCGTACTGGCCCGCGACCTCGACGGGCACGTCAGCCGGATCCAGCGTCGTCGTGCGGACCGCTCCGCCCTCTTCCATCAGCTTCGGGAAGAAGCGCGTCGCCGCGAGCTGCTCCCAGTCCTGGGCCGCGGTCGCGTCGAGGCCTCGCAGCACCCGGCGGTCGAGGTAGAAGATCCTCGTCGCGGGGTCGCGAAAGGACGCGGGCTCAGGCCGGACGTCGCTCACCGTTGAACCGCGGTGGGTGTCGTCGTGCTACGTGGCGTCGCCGGCGACGTCGGCATCCGTCGCCAGGGACTGCGCGGCCATGGCTTCCTTCGCCGCACGGCGGTGCTTGGGTGAGAAGAACGCGACGGTGCGACTCCAGCCCAGCTTGAACACCACCGCGATGCCGGCAAAGCCCGCCGCGATCGCCGACGCGATCAGACTCCCCGAGTTCGCATCGAGATACGCAAACATGCGCCCTGACCCCCCAAAAGTCGATCCGTTCGCCGAACGCGCCCCCCGGCGAGGTGGCAGAGACTAGCAACACCACGCAGGGTGGACAACCCGGCGCCGTCCGGGAGCGAACGGCACGGCCCGTGGTGCTACCCGACTTCCCAGACGTTGGGGCCACCGATGAGCGCACCGAGGTCACCGGGCCCACGCTGCTCCTGCGCCGCGGCGAGCTGGAGCTGCACCTCGGATTCGTAGGTCGGCCGTTGCACCGCCCGGAACACCCCGACGGGCGTGGGCACGATCGGGTGGTCGGCCAGGCGCGACAGCGCGAAGGCCACGGTCGGGTCGGTCCGGAACTCGTCGTGGACGAGGACCGCGTCCTCCCCCACCTCGCCGATGTCGACGATCTCGGCCTCGCCGTACTTGTTGAGCCGCACGCCCTTGTCGTTCTCGGCGCCGAAGCGGATCGGCTCTCCGTGGCGCAGCTCGATGAGCATCTCGGGACGGTTGTCCTTGGTCAGGATCGCCGAGAACGCGCCGTCGTTGAACACGTTGCAGTTCTGGTAGATCTCCACGAACGCCGAGCCCTTGTGCTCGTGCGCGCGGCGGAAGACCTGCTGCATGTGCTTGCGGTCCATGTCGTGGGTGCGCGCGACGAAGGTCGCCTCCGCGCCGAGCGCGAGGGACAGCGGGTTGAACGGGTGGTCGAGCGATCCGAACGGCGAGCTCTTCGTGACCTTGCCGAGCTCGCTCGTCGGCGAGTACTGACCCTTCGTGAGGCCGTAGATCTGGTTGTTGAACAAGAGGATCGTGAAGTTGACGTTCCGACGGAGCGCGTGGATGAGGTGGTTCCCGCCGATCGAGAGGCCGTCGCCGTCACCCGTGACCACCCACACGTCGAGGTCGGGCCGGGCGACCGCGACGCCGGTGGCGACCGCGGGCGCACGACCGTGGATGCTGTGCACGCCGTAGGTGTTCATGTAGTACGGGAACCGGCTCGAGCAGCCGATGCCGCTGACGAACACCTGGTTCTCGGGCTTGCCGCCCAGCTCCGGCATGAGGAGCTGCAGTGCGGTGAGCACCGAGTAGTCCCCGCAGCCCGGACACCAGCGGACCTCCTGGTCCGACGAGAAGTCCTTGCGGGTCAGGGCGACCGGGTCAGCCATCGATCATCTCCAGGATCTTCGTCTCGATCTCCGCGGCGCGGAATGGGAGTCCCTGCACCTTGTTGAGGCTCTGCGCGTCGACGAGGAACTCGGCTCGCAGCAGCTTGGACAGCTGCCCGAGGTTCATCTCGGGGACGAGCACCTGCGGGTACTTCGCGAGCACCTCGCCGAGGTTCCTCGGGAACGGGTTGAGGTGGATCAGCTGTGCCGACGCGACCTTCTTGTCCGCGGCGCGGATGCGGCGGACGGCGGCCTTCACCGAGCCCCACGTGCTGCCCCACCCGATCACCAGCACCTCGGCGTCGCCGGTCTCGTCGTCGACCGCGACGAGCGGGATGTCGTTCGCGATGCGGGCGATCTTCTCGGCCCGGATCTTCGTCATGAACTCGTGGTTCTCGGGGTCGTAGTTGACGTTGCCGGTCCCGTCCTGCTTCTCGATGCCACCGACCCGGTGCATGAGGCCCGGGGTCCCCGGGATCGCCCACGGGCGGGCCAGGGTCTCGGGGTCGCGCAGGTACGGCCAGTAGTTCCAGGTACCGTCGGCCTCTTCGTGGTTGAAGTCGGTGGCGAACGGCACCGAGATGTCGGGCAACGTGTCGACGTCGGGGAAGTTCCACGGCTCCGCGCCGTTGGCGAGGTAGCCGTCGGTGAGCAGCATCACCGGGGTCCGGTACTTCACCGCGATGCGCACGGCCTCGAACGCCGCGTCGAAGCACTGGCTCGGTGAGTACGCGGCCACGATCGGCAGCGGGGCCTCGCCGTGGCGGCCGTACATCGCGAGGAGGAGGTCGGCCTGCTCGGTCTGGGTGGGCAGCCCGGTCGACGGGCCGCCGCGCTGGACGTCGACGAGCAGGAGCGGGAGCTCCATGCTGATGGCGAGACCCATCGCCTCCGACTTCAGGTCGACGCGGGGACCGGAGGTCGAC
>JADGON010000138.1 GCA_017882945.1 Acidimicrobiia bacterium
TGCGCCGCGAGCCCTTCTGCCGCGTCCGGTCCGCCGAATCCGTAGAACTCGTAGGCGAGCGACGCGTCGAACACGGGCCCGAGCATCCGGTACCAGTGGTTCAGCGTGTGCTTCGTCCAGCGAATCGCACTCTGCGCGCCGGCCGCGAGATCGGTCGCGACCTCCAGTGCCTCTTCGAGCAGTGCATCGTCGTCGACGCAGTGTGAGACGAGCCCGATCCGTTCGGCTTCCTCCCCCGTGAGCGTCCGGCACGTCAGCAGGTAGTACTTCGCCTTCGCCATGCCGCAGAGCATCGGCCAGCAGATGGCCGCATGATCGCCCGCCGCAACGCCCAGACGGGTGTGACCGTCGATGATCCGAGCCGAGCGCGCGGCAATCGAGATGTCGGCGAGCAGGCCGACGACGAGACCGGCACCGACAGCCGGGCCGTGGATTGCCGAGACGATCGGCTTCGAGCACTCGATGACGTTGAACACGAGGTCCCGCGCTTCTCGCAGCACCCGCGTGCGGACGGCGTAGTCGTTGGTGATGCCCTCGATCAGCTCGAAGCTTCCACCCGCGGAGAACGCCCGGCCCGCGCCGGAGATCATCGCCACCCGCACGTCGGGGTCGCGGTCCACCGTGAGCCACACGTCGGCCAGGTCGCGGTGCATGTCCGCATCGACCGCGTTCAGGCCCGGGCCGTCGAGCACGACGTGCAGCACGCCGTCCGCTGGATGCTCGAAGCGGAGGCTGGGGAATGCGGCGTACGGGTCCGTCATGGCAGGCTTCCCTCACGAGTCGGGCCCGCGGGGAATCGCGGGCGTCACCCCAGCGTGTCAGGTGCGCGCGGCTGCGGGGACGACCAGCGCCACGACACCGAGACCCGGGGCCCCGAGTACCTCACCTTCGGTACCGCGTGCTCCCAGTCGAGCTGGGTGCGTCCGCCCATCACGAGCAGGTCGCCGGATCCGGGCGCGAGGTCCAGGGATCGGCCCCCACCCTTCGGCCGCACGAGGAACGGGCGCCGGGCGCCGAGCGTGAGGATCGCGACGAGGGTGTCCTCGAGCCGGCGCAGCTCGCGATCGCTGTGCGGCGCGACGCTGTCGTGACCGTCGCGGTAGTAGTTGAACGCGGGACCGCTGAGCGACACCCCGTACCGCGCCCGCAACGCGGCCCGCGCGGCGGCGAGGGCGGGGCGGGGTGTCGCGCGGGAGCTTCGGGGGAGGCAGGTGAGCCGGGGATCGTCGACCATGCGGTCGTACATCCAGCGTCGACCCTGTTGCCAGGGCAGGGATTCGACGAGATCGACGAGCAGCGTGTCGCCGCCGTGCAGCCATCCGGCCGAGCGGTCGACCCACGAGCGGCCGTCGAGCCAGGTGCGAGCGACGACGGCGTGGGGGTCGAGGGCCGGCGGCCCCACCCCCAGGAGACTGGTCTGGTGCGGTTCCACCCGGCCATGCTATCGAACACCTGTTCGGGTCGGCCAAGGGTGACTATCCCGACGTGACCTGTCCCTCGACGAGGGGGACCTCGTCGTCGAACTCGTCCGGCGGAGTGGGCTGCACCGGGAGGCGAAGCCGCATCACGGTGCCCCCTCCGGGTGCCGGTTCCGCGGTGACGCTGCCGCCGTGCGCGAGCGCCGCATTGCGCACGATCGCGAGCCCGAGGCCGGATCCGGGCATGGACCGCGCGCTGGGCGCCCGGTAGAACCGGTCGAAGACGTGTGGCAGATCCTCGGGATCGATGCCGGGCCCTCGGTCGCGGACGGTCAGCTCGCCTCCGGTGAGCGCGACGTCGACGGTGCCATCGGGCGGGCTCCACTTGCACGCGTTGTCGAGGATGTTGGAGACCGCGCGGTCGAGCAGCGCCCGGTTGCCGTGGGTGATGGCGGGCGTGTTCTCGCGGATCCGGATCTGGAGCTGGGGGGCGTGGAGCCGCGCGCGATGCACTGCGCGCTCGACCACGTCGTCGAGTCGCACGTCGCTGAGCTCGTCCGGCGTCGGGGGGTGGTCTTCGCGCGCGAGCTCGACGAGGTCTCCCACGAGCACCGTGAGCTCCTCGAGCTGCGACACCGCGTCGGCGAGCAGGCACTCGCGGTCGCGCGCGGGCATGTCGTCCTGCCGCGCGAGCACCTCGATGTTGGTGCGGAGGCTGGTCAGCGGGGTCCGAAGCTCGTGGCCGGCGTCGGCGACGAGCTGGCGCTGCTGAACCCTCGAATGGTTCAACGCGTCGAGCATCTCGTTGAAGCTGGTGGCGAGGCGGGCCACCTCGTCTCGCCCGTGCACTTCGATCGAGGCCGAAAGGTCCTGGGTCTCCGCGACGTGTTCGGCCGCGCTCGTGAGCCGGCGCACCGGCCGCAGCGCGGAGCGCGCAACCAGGAGCCCGAGCACCGCCGCCAGCGCCACGCCGGCCAGGCCGGCCAGGATGAGCCGGAGGCGGAGATCCGCGAGGTTGCGGTCCACCTCGGCCAGAGACCGGGTGAGCTGGACCGCAACGCCGGGCGCCGCCGGGAGCGTGACGACCCGGACGTGTGCTCCTTGCACGGTTGCATCGCGGAAGTGCTTCGTTGCTCTACCCGATGCGACCGCCCGATCCGCCGCGTCGACGGGGATGCGTCCGCGCTGGTTGGCCGGGCGCGACGTCGAGCCGTCGGCCCCGACGAGCTGGACGATCGGCTGCTCACTCGCGAGTGGTGAGCGCGGGATCCGATCGAGGACCCGACCGAAGAGCTGCGAGTCGCTGATGCGCTGGGCTTGATCCTGCAAACGTTCGTCGACCTGATGGCGGAGCTGGTCGCGCACGCTGACGTACGAGTACCCGGCGGCGAGCAGCACCGCGACTGCGACCGCGGCCGACGCCGCGAGCGTCAGCCGCATCCGGAGGCTCACGCGACCTCGCGCAAGACGTATCCCACCCCTCGAACCGTGCGGATCAGGCGGGCCTCGCCGCCGGCCTCGGTCTTGCGGCGGAGGTAGCCGATGTAGACCTCGAGCGAGTTGGAGTTCCAGTCCATGTCGTAGCCCCAGACCTGCTCGAAGATGACCTCGCGGGTCAGCACCTTCCGAGCGTTGCGCAGGAGCAGCTCGAGCAACAGGAACTCGGTACGGGTCAGCTCGATCGCGCGCTCGCCGCGATAGACCTCGCGAGTGTCGGGATCGAGCGACAGATCCGCGTGCGTCAGGACGCTGCTCTTGGCGTCGGTTGCCCGCCGCAGCAGCGCACGGAGTCGCGCCAGGAGCTCGCGCAGGGCAAAGGGCTTGACCAGATAGTCGTCCGCGCCGGCGTCGAGCCCCGCGACGCGGTCGGAGACGGTCTCGCGCGCCGTGAGCATCAGGATCGGCGTCGTGTCGCCCGAGGCTCTGATGCGGCGGCACAGCTCGATGCCGTCCATCTGGGGCATGAGCACATCGAGCACGACGGCGTCGACGGGATTGCGGGCCAGGACGTCAAGGGCCTGGACCCCGTCCTCGGCGTGCTCGACGCGGTAGCCCTCGAACCCGAGTGCCCGCTCGATCGCCTCGCGCACGGCGCGTTCGTCGTCAACCACCAGAATCCGCACCCCGGAAGTCTGCCGGTCAAACCTGAGAGTTCCCTGAGCCACCGCGGGGCCGGTTCAGGCCGGGTCGCGGAGCTCCAGGGAGTAGGCGACGTTGACTTCGACGAGCCCCACGAACGACCCGACGATCATGCCCACGATGCCCTGCACCATGAACACCTCCGCCAGCGCGTGGTGGAGCACGAGCTCGTCGGCCCAGTGGATGGCCTGGTGCTCGAGCCCGATCGGAAGGCTCACGAGCAGGAACACGAGCCAGAAGTGCGGGCGCACGAGATGGGCGGAGCGCTTCATCCCTCTGATCGCGCCGACGTGCTCGATGTTGATCACGGGACCGGTGATCGCGAAGAGCGTGAACACGATCAGGCCGGGGATCACAAACGCGGCGGCTCCGATCGCGGTGAGCACCGTGATGAGGATGTCGGCGACGATCAACGAGCCGTACGGAAGCGTGCGCAGCACGTGCATGACCGGCTCGGGCTCTTCGCCGAGCTCGAA
>JADGON010000465.1 GCA_017882945.1 Acidimicrobiia bacterium
CCTACGTGCCCCAAGTGCTCAACCCACTCGTGAGCTGTGGTTGGGTTCGCTCCCACCCCGGCCCGACCGGCGGCTATTCGGCTGCCGTTCCGCTCGCCGAACTCAGCATCCTCGCCGTGATCGAGGCGACTGAGGGTCCGACGATCACCGGCCGCTGCGTCCTCGAGGACGGACCATGCCGAGCTGACGCGCCGTGCGCGCTGCACGGCCCATGGGAGAAGGCCCGCACCCGTCTCCTCGACGCGCTCGCCGGCACTTCCCTCGGCGAACTCGACGAACGACGCGAGTCGAGAGAGGTCTGAGCCGCTCGCCTCGGAGGAGTGCATCTCAAGGGCGGCACACCTCAGAAGCGGAGCCCGGTTTGCAGCGCACCCTGGACACTGCGCGATCGCCGGTGCGCAGTGCCACGGGTCGAGCGCCACCGGGACGAGGCCCACGTGTGTTTGACGGCGACCCGACCGCCACCTATAAAGGCAGCCTTACCTGACTAGGAGATTCTGGTGTCGACCGAGCAGATTCTGGTCTTGGGGGCCGTGGCCGGCTTCACGATCTATCTGGGCTTACCGCTGGGACGGGTGCGTGACCCGTCCATGCGATTGCGAGCGTTCCTGAACGCGGTGGCGATCGGCATTCTGGTGTTCCTGTTCTGGGACGTCGTGTCCAAAGGGATCGATCCGGTCGACGCGGCATTGCTCCAGGCCTCCAACCACGGCGGGTCATGGTTGCGATTCGCTGGGCTTGCCGCCACGTTCGCCGCGTGTCTGACCGTCGGGTTGGTCAGCCTCGTCTACTACGACCGTTGGCTCTCCCGACCCCACAAGACCACGCCCTTCGGCCCCGGTGCCGCAGCCACCGCCGAACTCTCAGCCGGGCCCGTGGCGCGCCTCACCGCGGCCCAGCGCCTCGCGTTCTTCATCGCGCTCGGCATCGGTTTCCACAACCTCTCCGAAGGACTCGCCATCGGCCAATCCGCCGCCAGAGGCGAAGTCAGCCTCGCACTCCTGCTGATCGTGGGCTTCGGGCTCCACAACGCAACCGAAGGCTTCGGGATCATCGCCCCCATGAGCGCAGACGGCGAACTTCCCTCGTGGGGCTTCCTTGCCGTGCTGGGCCTCATCGGAGGGGGCCCCACCTTCGTCGGCACCCTCATCGGCCAGTCATTCCAAAACGACACCCTCTTCCTCGGCTTCCTCGCCCTCGCGGCGGGTTCCATCCTCTACGTCGTCATCGAGCTCCTCGCCGTCGCCCGCAAACTCGGCCACAAAGAACTCGCGACCTGGGGACTCCTCCTCGGACTCTTCGCCGGCTTCGCGACCGACATGATCCTCACCGCGGCCGGCGCCTGATCCGACGGTCGCGTCGGTGGTCAAGCCGGGAAGAGACATGGCGTGACCTGGACGCTGACGACCGTCGCGTCGTCGACGACATCGACCACGACGGACGGCGCGCGTGGGGGCTCGCGATCTCCTCGGCGATGCTGAACCCAGGTCCGCGGGGCCTGAGCCCGAGTGATATCGCCCCGGATGGGCAGTCTGGCGGGGCATTCCCGGGACCTTCGGCCCTGGGTCGGGCCTCCGAAGATGTCGAACCTCTGAGTTATGGAACAACTGGCGATGGAGAGCCGCCCGGGCTGGCCGGCCGAGCGTCGGAGTGCCGTGGGATGGCCGTCGGACGCGGTCGGATCCCTGGACGTCGGCAAGGCGAGGGAGCTGGTCGACGGGTACGCACCGCGTACGGCCCCGTATCTCGATCTCGGCGAGCCGTCATGGTTCCCCGGCGAGGCAGCGCGGCGCGCCTATTGGCTTGGACACGCGACCGAGATCGTGAGGTGGGCCCGCGGGCTGGGCCTGGCCAATCCACACGCCGCACTTCGCTACGGGCTCCCCGCGAGCGCTCATCGCGAGCTCTGGGCCTGGGGCTCCTGACCGGACCGCGCCCTCGGACGCTCACCGCCTCGCCAGCTGATCGCCCACCCCGACCGGCTCGCGCGGCTCCAGCTCGCGGTGCTCACCGCCTGACGCGCTCAGCTCGTTGGCTAGTGGGCGGTGCTGAGCAGCAGGAGGAACGTCAGTACGAACGTGACTCCGAGGAGCAGGCCGGCGGGGCGCTGCCAGAGCGAGTCGTCGGCGTGCTGGCGGCGGGGGACCGTCCCGAGGCCGAATGCGAGCGTCGCGTAGTGGTCTTCGAAGCTGCGGCGGTCGGTGACCGCGCCGGAGACGGAGCCCGAGCGGAAGGGATCCGAGAGGTCGATCACCTCGAGCTCGATGACGTTCAGATCGTCGAGGACGCTTCCACGCACGTCCCCGATGGTACCGCCGGCTCGGGCGTGGGACTCGCGGCCGGCGGTGGGCGGAACGGTGACGCGAGCTGGCGGAGGTAGTTGAGCGGCATCGCGTCGTCGATGCCGTAGGTCTGCGGCCACTCCCGATCCGGCAAGTACAGCGTCCCGAAGAGCCCGTCGATCCACGGGAAGAGCCCGGCGAAGTTGCGGTCGCGGGCGTGGGGATCGTTGGTGTGGTGCCAGTGGTGGAACTGCGGGGACGACACGACCTTGCGCAGCGGGCCGAGCCGCACCCGGAAGTTCGCGTGCTGGAAGATCCCGTGCAGGGTCAGGAAGGCGATGGCGCCGCCGAACGTCTCGCGGCTGAACCCGAGATACGCGAGCGGGATCACGGCCAGCAGCCGACCGAAGGACGCGTCGAACGGGTGCAGGTGCGCGGCGGCGAGCCAGTCCATCCGCTCGCTGCTGTGGTGCACGCGGTGCAGCTTCCACAGCGATGGCACGGAGTGCATCAAGCGGTGCGACCAGTACCCGACGAGCTCCACGATCATCAGCGCTTCGACGAGCTGGAGGACTTCGGGCTGCGCGGTGACGACGTCGCGGATCTGGGCGGGGGTGAACGCGCGGATCGCCACGACGAACGGGATCGCCGCCAGGACGAGGCCGACGGTGGTCAGCGCTCCGGTCACCACGAAGTGGATGAGGTCCGTCACGAAGCCGGGTCGCCCGAAGAACCGTTGCCCGCGTTGCGCCGGCCAGAGCCGCTCGAGCGGGAAGAACACGATCCCGAGGATCACCAGGCCGATCAACGCGTTCACGAACACCCGCGGAGGGTACGCCCGGTTCGTGAAGTTTGCGTCAGGTGAGGGTCACGAGTCGAAGACGCCGGCAGACTCGAGGGCGGCCCGCTCGACCGGGGAGAGACCGAGCACGGCATCGAGGACCCAGTCCTGGTCCTGGCCGAGCGTCGGACCCGGGCGCTTGTAGCTGCTCGGTGCGTCGGAGAGCCGGAAGCCGTTGCGCTCGTAGAGGCCGTCGCCGAGAAACGGATGGGTCAACGCGACGAAGTGCTCGCGGTGCGCGACCTGCGGGTCGGAGTGGACGTCGCCGAAGTCCTCCACCGGCACGGCCTCGATCCCGGCCGCCTGCAGGGTCTCGGCGACCTCGATCCGGGTGCGGTCCCGGGTGTACGCCGCGGGATCGCCGCCGGTGATCTCGTCGAGCGTCGCGAGCTCGTCGTCGGTCCATGCCGCGATGGCCACCCACCGGTCGTCGACGACCTGCTCGCCGACGGTTTCGCTCGCGCAGGCCAGCACGCCGTGGAACCGGGCGCGGTCGTTGCTGTTGCCCGCCCGCGACCGGGCGTGACCGGTCCGCTGGAACTCGAGGAGCCAGGGCGAGAGCGAATAGATGGCCGCCTCGACCTGCGAGACGTCGAGGTGCACGCCGCGGCCGGTGCGGCGCCGGTAGAGAAGGCCCGCGGCCAAGCCGGTCGCGACGAAGCGGGGCGCGAGGGAGTCCGTGATGGTCGCGTGGGGGCCGACGGGCTCGCGGTCGGGCCAGCCGGTGAGGAAGTTGTACCCGGCGAGCGCGGATCCCTGGCCGCCGAAGCCGGGGTAGTGGCGGTGCGGGCCGGTCTGCCCGTTCAGGCACGCGCTGATCATCACGAGATCGGGCTTGTCGGTGGCGAGCGACGCGTAGTCGAGCCCGAACCCGCGCATCGCTCGGGGCGCGAAGTTCTCGGCGACCGCGTCCGCCCATTCGAGCACCAGGCGCCGTACGAGCTCGATGGCCTTCGGCTGCTTCAGGTTGAACGTCACGTCGCGCTTGCCGACGTTCAAGCCGTCGAACATCGGCGCGCCCTCGAGCCCGTGCGGGTTCTTGGGCCCGAGCGCGTAGACGCGCAAGAAGTCGGGCCGGCTCTTCGACTCGACCCGCAGCACCGTCGCACCGTGCTCGACGAAGTAGCGGGTCGCGATCGGACCGGCCGCGCCCGAGCCGAACTCGAGGATGTTCGTGCCGGACCAGGCACCCGACGGCGGGGCGGCCGCGGGCGACGCGGGGACCTTCGGTGGGCGCGGGCGAATGGCGTGGGCATCGAGTGCCGGTGCGGGTGAGATCGGCCGCGAGCGGGCGGCGCGCCCGTCGGCGGACTCGATGGTGACGAACGCGGCCGGTGCCTTCTCGTACTCGCCGAGCGGTCCGAAGAACTCCCGGGCCGCGAGCTGCGCGCTGTCGAGGATCTCGCGCGGCGAGTTGATCGGAGCGAGCATGAGGTTCGTCTCGCACGCGATGTCGTAGAGCTCCTGCATCGAATGCTGTGCGAAGTATGCCGCCACGTCAGCCTCGACCGCGCGCAAGGTCTCGTCGTCCGCGGTGTTGGGAGAGAACGTCGACCAGTCGATGGCGCGCAGCGTCGGCGTGTCGACGAGCCGGGTGAGCGTCTCGAGGCTCGGGACGCGCGCCTTGCCGCCGCGAAGACCGAAGCTCACGAAGCCGTCGCGCGTGGGCCAGATCTCGCGGGTGCGACCGATGTTGGCGCCGCGGCGAGCTCCCCGGAAGCCGGTCTGCGGAAAGCGTGCCGGCGTGGACATGTTGGCCACGAAGACGACTTCTTGCATCGAGACGTCGACGCGCTGCGCGCGTCCGCTCGCCAGGCCGGTGAGCGCGGCGAACGCAGTCTCCGCGCCGACGTGCGCGTAGCCGGAGGGCTCGGTGCAGCGAACCGGCTCGCGGTCCGGATCGCCGGTGCAGTACATGTTCCCGCTCGCGGCCATCACGCCGAGGTCCGACGCCCGCCAGCCGGCGCGGGGACCCGTGAGCCCGAACGGGGTCACGCTGACCCACACCGCGGCCGGCGCGAGCGCGGGATCGAGCGCCCATGCGCCGGGGAATCCCGGGGTGTCGATGACGACCTCTGCGGTCCGGAGGAGGTCCGCGAGGGCGCCGGCATCCGGGCCGTCCACGACGACGGACTGCTTGCCGGCCGCCCAGGCCGCGAAGCGATCCGGGAGCGCCCGGAGGGGATGGCCGGTGGGCGGCTCGACCAGGATGACCTCGGCCCCGAGGTCCGCGAGGATGCGACCCGACATCGCCGCCGGCTCGCCCGCCAGGTCCACGACCCGCACCCCGTCGAGCAGGCGTTCCCCGGGGTTGTCCTCGACCAACATGGGCTCCACTGTTCCTGACGTCCGTGTCAGTCTACGCTCTGGCCAACGCCGTATCAGGAGGAAGCGGGATGTCCGA
>JADGON010000139.1 GCA_017882945.1 Acidimicrobiia bacterium
AGCGCGTCCGAGATGAACGGGCAGAACGGCGCGAGCAGCTGGGTCGTGACGAGGAGGCACTCGTGGAGCACCGCGTGCGCGTCGCGGTCCTGTGCGTTCCAGAAGCGCGAACGCGAGCGGCGGACGTACCAGTTGGAGAGGTCGTCGACGAAGCGCTCGAGCGCCTGCGCGCCCCCCAGCGCGTCGAAGCGCTCGAGCGCATCACCGACCTCGGATGCCGTGGAGTGCAGTCGTGACCGGATCCAGCGGTCGAGGACGTGGTCGGGGTCTCGCGGGGCCGCGCCCGCCGGGGTCCAGCCGTCGAGGTTCGCGTAGGTCGCGAAGAACGAATACGTGTTCCAGAGGGTGAGCAGGAAGCGGTTGGTGGTCTCGTCGATGCTCTCGAGCGAGACCCGCTTGGGCATCCATGGTGAGCTCGCGGACACGAAGTTCCAGCGCAGCGCGTCCGCGCCGCGGTCCTGGAGCACGCTCCACGGGTCCGTCACGTTGCCGCGGCTCTTGGACATCTTCTGGCCGTCCTGGTCGAGCAGGAGGGCGAGGCAGACGACGTCGCGATACGGCACCCGGTCGAAGACGAGGGTGTTGATCGCGAGCAGGGAGTAGAACCAGCCGCGGGTCTGGTCGATCGCCTCGCAGATGAAGTCGGCCGGGAACCGGTGCTCGAAGACGTCCTGGTTCTCGAACGGGTAGTGCAACGAGGCGGTCGGCATCGAGCCCGAGTCGAACCACGCGTCGAGCACGGGCTCGACCCGCCATGCCCGCCCTCCGTCGCAGCCCGGGCACGCGATGGCGACGTCGTCGACGAACGGCCGGTGCAGGTCCAGGTCGGTGAGCGCCTCGCCCGCGAGCTCGGAGAGCTCCGCGACCGAGCCGACGCACGTGTCCAGGCCGCAGTCCCGGCAGCGCCAGACGGGGATCGGCGTACCCCAGAACCGGTCGCGTGACAGCGCCCAGTCGACGTTGTTCTCCAGCCAGTCGCCGAAGCGTCCGTGCTTGATGTGCTCCGGGTGCCAGCCGATCGTCTCGTTCTCGCGCAGCATCGCCGACTTGGCTGCCGAGGTCCGCGCGAACCACGTGGGCTTGGCCCAGTAGATGAGCGGGGTGCCGCAACGCCAGCAGTGTGGGTAGGAGTGGAGATACGGCGCGACGGCCACGAGCCGACCCGTCGCGCGGAGATGCTCGATGAGCTCGGCGTCGGCATCCTTCACGAACCAGCCGACGACGCCCGGCACGGCATCGGTGAAACGCGCCGCGGCGTTGACGGGGTTGAGGATCGGGAGGTTCTCGGCCGCCGCCACCTCGCGGTCGATCTCGCCGAAGGCGGGGGCGAGGTGCACGATGCCGCTGCCGTCCTCGACGGTGACGAAGTCGGCCGCGACGACGCGCCATCCGTCGCCCTCGGCCGGCAGCCAGTCGAACGGACGGTCGTAGCGCTGACCGACGAGATCCGCGATCGGGATGCTCTCCAGGATCTCGGCGTCGTCGCCGAGGACGTCGGGGACACGGGATCGCGCCATGACGAGATCGCGGGCGCCGGCCTCGGGCGAGCGCACCCGGACGTAGTCGATGTCGGGGCCGACGGCGGCACCGACGTTGGAGACCAGGGTCCAGGGAGTGGTGGTCCACACCAGGAGATCGACGTCGCTTCCGAGCACGGGGAAGCGCACGTAGACGGAGTCCTCGGTCACGTCGCGGTACGCACCCGGCTGGCCCAGCTCGTGGCTCGAGAGCGCGGTGCCGCACCGGCCGCAGTAGGGGACGACCTTGAACCCCTCGTAGAGCTGCTGGGCGTCCCACATCT
Organism: Acidimicrobiia bacterium; assembly: GCA_017882945.1. GTDB lineage: Bacteria > Actinomycetota > Acidimicrobiia > IMCC26256 > JAENVU01 > Chersky-806. Next base: position 1,802 of record JADGON010000139.1, read on the forward strand.
GGCGGAACAGCCACCAGACGCTCTCGATGTAGTCGTTGCTCATCGTCCAGTAGGCGTCCGACATGTCGAGCCACATGCCGATCCGGCCCGTCAGTGCGGACCAGTCCTCCACGTAACGCTCCACCGACTCCCGGCACCGCTGGTTGAACGGCTCGATGCCGAAGTCCTCGATCTCGGGCTTGCCGGCGAACCCGAGCTCCTTTTCGACCTCGACCTCGACCGGGAGCCCGTGGCAGTCCCAGCCGGCCTTGCGGGGCACGTACTTGCCCCGCATCGTGTGGAAGCGCGGGTAGATGTCCTTGAAGAGCCGGGCCCACACGTGGTGGATTCCGGGCCTCCCGTTGGCCGTGGGCGGGCCCTCGTAGAACACCCACTCGTCCGCACCCTCACGGCGCCGGACGCTCTCGGCGAAGACGTCGTTGGCTCGCCAGCGCTCCAACACACGGTTTTCGAGCTCGACAAGGTCGAGATGGGTATCGACGGGTCCGAAGGGCACGGGCCGTACGATAAACGGCGGTGTCCGATGTCTCCGATCTCTTCGAAGCGCACGACGGCTATGTCGTGGTGGATGTTCATGTCCAGCCGCGGGCCGGGCGTACCGCGGTGGTGGGTCGCCACGGCGCCGCGTTGAAGCTCCGGGTGGCGGCGCCACCGGCCGACGGGAGGGCGAACGAGGCGACCTGTGCGCTGCTGGCCCATACGCTCGGGGTCAAGCCGGCCGCGGTTTCTCTGGTCAGTGGCGCATCTTCTCGGACCAAACGGGTACGGATCGACGGCGTCGACGGACCGACGGTCGCCGGGGCACTGCGCCGGGCGATCGCCGAGTCCGAGGTCGAGCCCGGGAATCCCCGACGGGGTCTCCGGGGTTGATGCCGTCTCAACCATTGCGATCCCCACTCCCGGGCGCGTATCATTCCCCGCTTTGCCCGTCCTGGGCAGCGCAACGAACGAAGGGAACGACCGATGGCGAAGGCCACCGGCAAGTCCACCAGCGCACGAAAGGTGCCCGCCAAGAAGGTCCCGGCGCGCACCGGTGCCGCCAAGAAGTCGGCGGCGGCGAAGAAGTCTGGTGCCCGCACCCCTGCGAAAGCCGCGAAGCGCACCGCCGCGGCCAAGAAGCCCATCAAGCAGTCCGGCTCGAAGAAGGCGGTCACCGCGAAGAAGTCCAGTACCAAGAAGCCCGTACCCGCCAAGCGCGCGGCCACCGCGAAGAAGATCGGCAAAGCCCCGGCCAAGGCCGCCAAGAAGGCTCCGGTGGCCAAGGCGGCCAAGGCCGCCGCGTCCAGGCGGGTCGCGCCGAGGAAGCCGGCACCGGCCACGAAGGCCGTGGTCAAGAAGACCGCGCCGGCGAAGGCCAAGCCGGTCCCCAAGCCCAAGAAGCAGCCCGCGGGGAAGTTCTGCCCGCTCTCGGGGATCTTCGTCCCGAAGCAGTCGCCGAACATCTCGCCCAAGACGCTCGAGAAGCTGCGCGAGCTGTTGATCGAGGAGCGGGCGCGCCATCTCCACCAGGCGGTCGAGCTCCAGGCCGACGCCGACCTGCTCGTCAACGAGCGGGAGCAGGGTGACACCCAGTTCGACGAGGAGTCGGGCGAGGGCGACACCATCTCGGTGGAGCGGGAGCGGGACCTCATGTTGTCGGCGAACGCACGCGTCGCCGTCGAGGAGATCGACCGGGCGCTCGAGCGGATGGACAACGGCACCTACGGCGTGTGCGTCCCTGCCGGGCGCCGCATCGTCGTCGCCCGGCTCGAGGCCATTCCGTGGGCCGAGTTCTGCGTGGACTGCAAGCAGCGTGTCGAGCGGCCGCGCCGCTAGCGGCTCGCGCCCGATACCGCGCTGGCTGGCCCCGTCGATCGTCCTCGGGGCCGTCATCCTCGATCAGCTGACGAAGGCCTGGGTGGTCGCGTCGTTGAGCGACGGACCGCTCTCGATCATCGGCGCGGACGTCGAGCTGCACCTGACCCGGAACAGTGGTGGTGCGTTCAGCTTGTTCACGAACGCGACGGTGGTGCTCGCGCTGCTCGCGATCGGACTGTCCGTCTTCCTCGTGCGCGCCGTGCAGCGCGCCCGCGACCGGCTGACGGTGATCGCGCTCTCCCTCGTGCTCGGAGGTGCGCTCGGCAACCTGATGGATCGCCTGACCCGGAGCCCCGGATTCCTGCGCGGCGAAGTCGTCGACTACATCCGGGTCGGGTCGTTCCCGAGCTTCAACGTCGCCGACTCCTGCATCACGATCGGTGCGATCCTGCTGATCATCGCGGCCTTCCGAGAGCCCGCCACGACCACCACCGACAACCACCCGGCATGAGGGCAGCCCGTGAGTGAGTCGCTGTCGGTCCCGAGCGCGCTTGCGGGGGAGCGGGTGGATCGGGCGGTCGCACTGCTGACCGGCTGGTCGCGCGCCGAGGTGCAGGTGCTGATCGATGACGCGGCGGTCCTTGTGGAGGGCAAGACGGTGATCAAGAGCCGTCGCCTGCTCGAAGGCGAGATCGTCGAGCTGCTCGCCGAGCCCGAGCCGGTGGGGCTGCCCCAGCCACAGCCGATCCCCATCGTGGTGGTGAGCGAGGACGCCGACGTGATCGTCGTCGACAAGCC
>JADGON010000466.1 GCA_017882945.1 Acidimicrobiia bacterium
AGGTCGGCGAAGTTGAGCGGCCCGATCGAAACGGGCGCGGCCGTGGCGGTGCCGGCGTGGCCACCCGTGAGGCTGTCCCAGTTGTTGAAGATCAGGTTGCCGATGTAGAGCAACCCGACCGTCACGATCGCGAGGTAGTTGCCGCGCAGCCGGAGTGCGAACGGTCCGATCGCGGCGCCGATGAGCCCGCCGATGACTGCGCAGAGCGGGAGCCACACGAGAAGCGGCATCTGCTGCTGGACGCCGAACCACGCGGCGACGTACGCGCCGACGCCGAGGAAGAACGCGTGACCGAGCGAGATCTGGCCCGTGTAGCCGGTCAGCAGGTTGAGCCCGATCGCGCCGATGGCCGCGAGCCCGCAGCGGGCGAGGACGTCGAGCCAGTAGTCGCTCAGGTACGACGGCGTCGCCACCCAGATGAGCGCGAGCAGTACCAGGAACGTGCGCTGCGACCGGCTCGGAGAAAGGCGCAGTCGGTCCTGGGCACGCCGAACGAGACTTCGGCTCGGCCGGCCCCCCGCGGGACGGCCAGGGAGATGCAGGCGCGCCATCAGACCCGCCGCACCTCTCGTTGGCCGAAGAGCCCGTAGGGCCGGACCAGCAAGACGATCACCATGATGATGTACGGCAGCGCGAGATCGAAGCCGCTGCCCAGCCACGGCGCGTACTCGGGCTGGTACCCGGAGGCGAGCGACTGGGAGAGCCCGATGACGAGCCCGCCGACGACTGCGCCCCCGGGCGAGTCGAGCCCGCCGAGGATGATCGCCGGCAACGCGGCCAGGGCCACGAGCTCGATGTCGAGGCGCACGCCGCCACCGCCGCCTGCGAGCGTCACCCCGGCGAGCGCGGCCACCGCCCCGGCGATCGCCCAGGAGACGCCGATGACGAGACCGGCGCCGATGCCCTGCGCCAGCGCCGCTTCCTGATCCGAGGCGGTGGCGCGCATCGCGACGCCCATGCGCGAGTACTTGAAGTACAGGAAGAACACGATCAGGACCACCGCGACGATGCCAAGCGTCCAGAAGTCGGCAACTGCGAGCGCGATGTCGCCCAGCTTGATCGAGCGGACTCCCCATGGGTCGCCGAGCGCCAACGGGTCCTGACCCCACACCACGGGGACGAGCTGCTCGATCAGGATCAGGATCCCGATGGTCACCATGATGATGACGAACGCAGGCCGTCCCACGAGCCGCCGCAGGATCAGCGCCTCGACCAACGCGCCGACCATGGCTCCACCGATCATCGCGAGCACGACCGCGAGATAGAACGGCAGACCCCACGTCTGATGGAAGTTGTACGCCAGGTACGCGCCGATCATCACGAATCCGCCCTGAGCGAAGTTGATGACGCTCGTGGCGCGGTAGATCACGACGTATCCGAGCGCGACGAGCGCGTACTGGGCCCCGAGCGCGACCCCGGCAAAGCACAGCTCCAAGAACTTGGTCATGCCCGGTACATCTCTTCGACGAGGTCGGCGTGGAGCCGGAGAGCGGCAACGCGGCGGAGACGCCGCGTGTCGGTGACCTCGGCACCGAGCGCGAGCGGGCCGGGCAGCGCCCGGAACTCCCGCACCCGGGCCTCAGGCGGGAGCGCGTCGTTCGCCGCTGAGACGCCTCGCTCGAGCTCGCGGTGCAGCTCGGGCCACTCGAGCAGGTCTCGCAGCCCGCTGAACGGCGCCGAGCGCTCGGCGGCCCAGGCGAAGAGCTCCACCGGATCGAGCTCCAACAGCGCGCCGATGCTCGGCCGGCCGTCGCCGGTGACGATCGCCCGCCGCACCAGAGTCCCGTGCTCGAGCGCCGCGGCGACCGCAGCGGCATCGACGCGCGCACCGGAGGCCGTGACGATCAGGTCCTCGGCCCGTCCGACGAGGCGCACGAGCGAATCGTCGTCCAGCCACGCGCGATCGCCGGTGTGCAACCAGCCCTCGGCGTTGAGGGCGTCGGGCGCGATCTGGGCGCCGCGGGCGAAGAGCCCGGCATTCTCGTCGACGCGCACTTCGGTGGCCGCGACCGGCCGACCCACCGAGCCAGACCGCACGGCATCGGCCGGCTCCAGGGTGAGCAGCCCGCTTGCCTCCGCGGTTCCGTAGCACTGCCGGACCACCACCCCGAGTGCTCCAAGTGCATCGGCGGTCTCGTCGGCGAGCGATGCGAGCGCGCTGAGCGGCGCTCGGGTGCGGTCGAGCCCCAACAGGACACGGACGCGCCGGGTGCTGAGGCGTCCCGCGAGGAAACCCGGCCTCGCGCCGCTCCGCAGCGCCGTGAGGCGGTGGCGGCCGCGTCGGATGCCGCCGTCGAGCACCTTCCGCTTCAACCAGCGGGTGCGTGAGCGCCGCTCCTCGGCCCGCTCGGCGAGGCGGTCCCAGAGGCTCGGCACCCCGAGCAGCACCATGGGTCGCACTTCGCGCAGGTCGGCGAGCACGCCGCCCGGTCCGTCGCCGACGCTGACGACGGCGCCCACCAGTGGAGCGACGCCCGACGAGAGCACGTACTCGAGGACGTGGCTCGGTGGCAGGTACGAGAGGATCTCGTCGTCGCTCACGACGGGAATCCCGTTGGCGAGAGCGCGGGTGGCAGCCATCAGGTTCGCGTGGGTCAGCGTCACCGGCCGCGGCGCTCCCGAGCCGCCGACGGTCAGTGCGAGCAGCGCCGGTCCGTCGGGGGCGAGGCGGTCCGCCGACTCGCGCCACGAGTCGATCGCGTCCGTGTCGCCATCGAATCGCTCGAAGACGGTGACCAGTCGCGCCGGTGCCCCGGCCGTGGCCGGGATGCCGCGAGGGTCGACCACGAACACGTCGCGCAGCCTCGGCACCGAGGTGCGCGCCTCAAGGATGGTCGCGAGCTGCTCGGCGTCCTCGGCGATCGCGATCTGGACGTCGGCGCCGGCGAGCAGTGCGCCGAACTCCGGCGCGGGCCGCCCAGGGTGCAACGACACCACGACCGCACCTATCCCCTGCAGACCGAGCCCGGCTGCCGCGGCCTCCATGCCGGGGCCGACGATCATGGCCACGCGGGAGCCGGGCTCGACCCCGCGGCTCGCGAATCCGGCGGCGTACCCGGCGGCGCGCGCCTCGAGCTGTGCCCAACTGATCTCGGTCCAGAGCCCGAGCCGCTTCTGCCTCCACGCCACGCGATCGGGTGAGACGACTGCCCGGGCCGCAAGCAGCGCGGGGAGCGAGGACGCCGCGGCCGGCCCGGCGATGTGGCTGGTGTCGCCTGCGGTCACGACGGCGCTCATCGGTGCCCCCGCTCGGTCATGCACCGCCGCCGAGGTACGCCTCGATCACGGAGGGGTCGTTCTGGATGACCGCCGGCGGCCCGACGGCAGTCACCTCGCCGAAGTTGAGGGCGAGCACCCGGTCCGCGAGATCCATGACGAGATGCATGTCGTGCTCGACGAGGATCATCGTCAGCCCCAGCTCGGCCCGCAGCGCCAGGATCGTGCGCGCCATCGCTTCGGTCTCCTCGACGTTCATGCCCGCCACCGGCTCATCGAGGAGCAGCAGCTTCGGGTCCATCGCGAGCGCGCGGCCGAGCTCGATGCGCTTCTGCACCCCGTACGGCAGGGTCGCCACCGGTATCCCCCGGTACGCGCCGAGCATCAGCATCTCGGCAATCTCCTCGCAGGGGCGGCGATGCTCCACCTCCTCCCGCTTGGCCCGCCCGACCCACGCCATCCCGGACAAGAGCCCGGTGCGCATCAGGTGGTGGCGACCCAGCATCAGGTTGTCGATCACGTCGAGGTTGGCGAACAGGGCCAGGTTCTGGAACGTTCGGGCCAGCCCCCGCGACGCGATCGCCGCCGGCCGCCGCCCGGCCAGCTCGACGCCATCGAGCACGATCGACCCGGTCTGGGGCCGGTAGGCCCCGTTGAGGCAGTTGAAGATCGAGGTCTTGCCGGCGCCGTTCGGCCCGATGATCGCGAACAGCTCACCGGAGAAGACCTCGAAGTCGACCCTCGTCAACGTGTTGATGCCACCGAACCGCAACGTGAGGTCGGAGACCACGAGCAATGGAACCGGGCCCGGCTCGACCCCGGCATCCAATCCGGACGTGACGGCGGCCGGCATCACGGCATCCACGGCCGAACGCGCGACGTCGGCGCCAGCGTCGTGAACGAATGTCGGGGGCCTTCGCTCGCGCCGAGATAGAGGCGGCGAATCTCGGGGTCGTCGAGCAGCTCGGGTCCAGGGCCCTCGCGCACGACGCGCCCCGTCTCGAGGACGTACGCGTGATGCGCGATCGACAATGCCATCGACGCGTTCTGTTCGACGAGCAGGACGCTGGTGCCGGTGCGGTTGATCGCCGCGATGATGTCGCGGATCTTCTCGACGATCATCGGTGCCAGCCCGAGCGAGGGCTCGTCGAGCAACAGCAGTCGAGGGGCGGCCATGAGCGCCCGCGCGATCGCGAGCATCTGTTGTTCACCCCCGGACAGGTAGCCGGCCTGGCTTCGTCGCCGTTCGCCCAGTACGGGGAAGAGTTCGAGGACGTGCTCGTAGGTCGACCGGATCCCGCTGCGGTCGCGCCGGGTGAACGCGCCGGCGCGCAGGTTCTCCTCCACCGTGAGCTCGCCGAAGATCCGCCGGCCCTCCATCACCTGCGCGAGCCCCCGACGCACGACCGAGGCGGGTTTGGCCCGCTCGATCCGTACACCATCGAGCAGGATCATCCCCGAGGTGACCGACCCTTGCTGCACGCCCAGCAAGCCCGAACATGCGCGGAGCAACGTCGTCTTGCCCGCGCCGTTCGCGCCCAGCATGGCGACGATCGCGCCCGTCGGGACCTCGAGGCTGACACCTCGTAAGACATGGATCGCCTCGCCGTACACCACGTCGATGTCGTGCACCCGCAGAATGGGTTGCTCTCGCTCGCTCGACATCGTTTCGGAACCCTACGGCGGACGCAGTACCACCTCAAGGGATCGAATGACGCCAGGGGTCAGGTCCAGATGTCGGTCGAGGTGGCGTGATCTGAGGGCGCGCGAGCGGAGGGTCGGGCACTGTCGTTGATGTCTCTCAACCGGTGAAGCGCGGGAACTCTCGAGCAAACAGCGCGATGCACTCGGGACGTGGCTTCGTGGAGCAGCCGGGGCAGGTGATCGGATCGACGCCGCGCAGATTGCCGTGAGCCTCCTGCCAGCAGTGGCCGCACGACTGGCACAACCAGTGGACGACCTCACAATCGGCGACCCGGGCAAGCGGCGCGGCCCCACACTGCGGGCAGATTCGGGGATCATGCCCGGCGTGCATCGGGGTGGTGTCGGGAAAGAGTTCCATGGCGCCCCCCACAGTTCGCTTACGGTCACTGTGCGCCGAGCAGCCGCGGCGACGCCAGAGGCGGACGTCACATTCCGGTGGCTGACTCGCGGCAACGGGTCTCCGTTTGGCCGCCTGACCGCTTGGTGCCTGACCGGTCGCGCGTCGCGGTCAACCGAGCAGCCGCGCACGGGCCATCCGGCGATCGCGGCGTGCGTGCTTCAACGCCCGGAAGCGAAGTACTCCGATTCCGGGCGGAAGAAGTACAGCGTCTCGCCCGAGAACCTCTGGGCGTCCGGGTCCCACGGGAACATGTTGTTGAGTCGCCACTTCACGGTTTGGCCCACCTGGTCCACGCCCAGGAACGGCTGCCGTTGGTGCGCGGTCATCGTGGCGTTCGACATCACACCTTGAGGACCGATGACGACGTCGTGGACCTCCCACTGGTTGTCGGGGAACGCGCCGAGGAAGGCCGCGTAGAAGGCACGCGCTCCCTCGCTCCCTTCCCAGCGCTGCCCTGACTGCGGATGCTCGTACACGCAGTCCGTCGTCATCGTCTCGAGGACCCCGTCGATGTCGCCCGCGAGCTCGCGCTCGCAGTGGCGGAGAAACGCCGAGCGGACCCCGTCGTACTGCGCCTGGGTGATCTCGCGCTGCACGCGTTGCTCGAGCGTCGTCACGGTCACTCTGGCTGCCACCGACAACCTCTCCGGGGTCGCCCAGACCACGTACTCGGTCGACGGCGGCGCCAACCAGGTCGGCACCTCGGTGACGGTGAGCGCGAGCGGCGTTCACACGGTGACGTACTTCAGCACGGACCAGGCCGGCAACGTCGAGGCTTCGAAGGTCCTCACGATCACGGGGTCCGACGCGACGGCGCCCACGATCACCTCGTCGATCGCGCCGCCGCCGAACTCCGCCGGATGGAACTCGACGAACGTCACGGTCACGTTCACCTGCACGGACACCGGCTCGGGGATCGCGTCGTGCACCCCGCCGCAGTCCGTGACCAGCGAGGGGGCGGGCCGGCGCGTGTCGGGCACCGCGGTCGACAATGCCGGGAACAAGGCGACCACGACGGCGACGGTCAGCATCGACAAGACGCCCCCGAGCATCACGAGCTCGCTGAGTGCCGTCGCCAACAGCTACGGCTGGTACAAGATCCCGGTTTCGGCCACGTTCAGGTGCACGGACGCGCTCTCCGGGATCGCGTCGTGCAGCAGCCCGGTCATGTTCAACGAAGGGGCGAACCAGTCCAAGACCGGGACCGCGGTGGATGTCGCCGGGAACTCGACCACGAAGACCGTGGGTCCCCTGAACGTCGACCTGACCAAGCCGACGATCACCGCGACGCCGGACCGGGCGCCGAACCACGCGGGCTACTACGACGGTCCGGTGACGATCCACTTCACGTGCACCGATGCGCTCTCCGGCATCGTTCCGAGCATCGGTTGCCCGAGCGACAAGGTGATCTCGACCAACGGGACCGCGTCCGTCTCCGGAACCGCGACGGACCGGGCTGGCAACATCGCGACCGTCACGGTCACGGTGACGCTGAAGCTGACCCGATGCCAGCGCCAGGACCAGCTCATCGACATCGACGAGCACCTGGGCCACCTCTTCGGCCACGACCGGGACCGCCTCCTGGACATCCGCGACGACCTCTCACACAGCCTCGACCCGGGGAGCTGGGGGGACGGGAACCATCTGCAGCGGAACCAGGACGTGTTCAGCAACGACCGCGACGCGATCCAGAGGATCCAGGGCCTCTACGGCAACTGGAACGGCGCGCCGAGCGCGACGCTCGACGCTTGGATCAGCACGATCACCAACGCGGATCAGGTCGTCGCGCAGGCGGCCATCGACGACGCGGCTGCGAACCACGGCAACGCCGCGTCGATCGCGTCGGCCCGGACGTGGATGAGCCAGGCGGCGGCGGCGCTCAGCGCCGGTCGGTACCCGGATGCCATCGACGACTTCGGGAACGCGTGGCGCAAGGCTGACGACGCCTGATCGAGCGCTTCTGGCGCGCCCCGCGTGGGGCGCGCCAGAAGCGACCCGACAACGTGCCGGACGGGTTCTCGGCGAGGTGAGATCAACCCGTCAGCATCGCCCGGCGCCGGACACGCGACCCACGGATGGGACGGTGACCTTCGAGAATGGGTGAGCGAGCACTCGCACAGTGGTACATACCGGGGTACCCTGCCCAAATCCCCGCGGCGGGCGCGGGAGCACCAGGAGAATCGCGAATCCGGGGATGGTTCGCACAGCCTCGGAACGAAACGGTCGCTGTACCTGTGACTGCGACGTGGCTCGCACACCCACCTTAGGCAGGGATGAGACGAACAACGAGCTTCAGGTCACTGGCGGTGCTCCTCGTGCTGGCGGTCGCCGGCGTGGTCGGCGTCGTCATTCCCGGAACATCCTCTGACGCTGCGGTTGCGCTGGCCGTCGACAAGCAGGTCACGACCCACCAGGCCGCGGCCGCCTCCAGCATCACCTCGCCGACCTTCACGACCAGCCAGAGCAACGAGCTGCTGATCGCGTTCATCACGTCCGACG
>JADGON010000016.1 GCA_017882945.1 Acidimicrobiia bacterium
AGAACCGGATGGGTCGTGTCGATCCACTCGACCTCGTCGACGAGCAACCGCCCACCGACGGCGAGCTGCGTGGTCAGCCCGGCGACCGTTGCGGGCCCGTCGGCGAGGTGGGCGAGGAGCAAACGGCAGTAGATCAGGTCGACCGGGGCGTTCGGGAGGGGGAGCTGCGTTGCGTCGTGCACCGCGAACTCGACGCCGTCCGGCGCGTCCGCCGTGGCCAACGCGACGAACGCGGGCGAGGTGTCGAGCCCGATGACGCGCTCGGCGCCTGTGACCTCGGCGACCAGTCGGGTGCTCACGCCGGGTCCGCACCCGAGATCCAGCGCCACCCGGGGTGGCCCCGAGACGGATTCGGTCAGGAACGAGCGCGAGGGGGACTCGAAGACCCGCGCGACGAGATGGAGTCGTGCGGCTGCGAGCGGGGTGTCTCCGAAGGTGTACCGGGGACGTTGCGCGTCGCCGCTCACTCGCTCCTGTCTAGTCGGATCGCGTCCGTCCACACGCGTGATTTCGCGGCTCAGGTCGCCCCAAGGCGCTCATGCAGGAAGGCTTCGATGTTGTCGCAGACGTAGGCCACGTCGTCATCGGAGAGCGCGTGGCCCATTGGGACCAGCATTCCGCGCTCCATGACCGCGTCGGCGTTCGGGAGACCGGCTTCAGGTTGACGGAAGGCCACGCCCTGCATCATCGGCTGGCGGGCGGCGTTCCCGGTCCAGACCGTGCGGGTGTCGATGCCGCGCGGCTCGAGGAACTGCTGGAGCTCACTGCGACCGAAGCCGGCATCGGGTCGGATCAGGAACACGTACGACAACCACGCGGTCTCGAGCCCGGCGAGCTGGCGCGGCGCGACGAGCTGCTCCGGGTAGCGAGCGAGGAAGTCGTTGTAGAGCGCGAAGTTGCGTTGACGTCGCGCGTAGTTGGCCCGGAGCTTGTCGAGTTGGCACAACCCGAACGCGGCACCGAGCTCGGAGGGCTCGAAGTTCCATGCGACGTCGTCGAAGATGAAGAGGCTGTCGTAGCGAACGCCGTCGAGGTCCTCCCAGAAGTTGCGCTCGCCCCGCCGCGATCCGAAGAGCTGCGGTTCCGAGCGCCGGCCCCAGCGCCGCAGCGAGAGGCACCGATCGCGTTGCGCCTCGTCGTCGAGGAGGACCATCCCGCCGTTCCCGGCGCAGGTGATGATGTGCGAGAGTGCGAAGCTCGTAACCGAGATGTCCGAGCGCGTCCCCGTCGGCGTCCCGTCGAGGCGTGCTCCGAGCGCGTCGCACGAGTCTTCGATGACCGCGAGCCCGTGACGATCGGCGATGGCGCGGATGCGATCCCAGTCAGGTGCGTTCCCGGCGAGGTTCGGCATCAAGATCGCTCGGGAAGCGGGGCTGACCATGTCCTCGATCGCGGTCGCATCGACGTTGAAGGTGTCCGGTTCCACGTCGACGAAGACAGGGATCAGCCCCGCACGGATCAGCGGGGCGAGGTCCGTGGAGAAGGTCAGTGGCGAGGTGATGATCTCGGAGCCCGGAGCCAGATCGAGCAGCTCCACCGCGAGATACAGCGCAGACGACCCGGAATTGCACATCACCCCGCCCGCCTTGCCGAACAGCTCCGCGACCCGGCGCTCCATCTCGGCGACGTTCTTGCCGATCCGCAGCGTTCCGGCGCCGTCCTTGAGGACGCCGAGGACGGCCTCGATCTCCTCGTGGTCGTACACCGCGGTTGCGTACAGGACCCGTCGGTCGTCCACCAAACCCCCCGGTCTCAGGAACTTCTTGGGCTGGATAGCCGTTTGACGAAGACATTCGCGCTTGACTGGTTGACCATGCCTGAGACCCTTCCACAGCTTCCCCGCGCCGGCGCGCCCGAGGCCGCTCCTCGGCGCCCCGTCCCGATCCGCTCCCGCGGGCGGAGCTCGTGGCGGGTGTTGGCGGTGCTGAGCGTGCTCGCGCTCGTGCTCGCCGCGTGCTCTTCGAGCGCTGCCGCCGGAGTCACGGTTGGCAACAAGTCGATCGACGAGTCGACGTTGAAGAGCGAGCTGGCAGCGATCGCGAAGAACCCACAGCTCAAGTCCCGGGCAGTCATCAAGGGAAAGCTCGATCCCTCGATCGCCGCCTCATGGCTGACCGCACTGGTCGAGTCGCAGGTCGCGCAGCAGGCGGTGCAGCAAGCCGGCACCAAGATCACGAAGGCCGACAAGGCGCAGGCCCAGACCTGGGCCGACGGGTACTTCGGCACCGCGGCCGCGTTCGCCGCGTTCCCGAAGTCGTTCCGGCAGGCCGCGTTGGCACGCTACGAGAGCGTCCCCGCGTACGTGCGCACCCACACCAAGCCACCGACTGACGCGCAAGTGCAGGCGGCCTACAACGACTCGCTCACGCGCAACTGCGCGTCACGGCGCTACGTCTCCCACATCCTGGTCGCGAGCCAGGCCGCCGCGCAGGCCGCGGTCGCCGAGCTCAACGCCGGCACGGACTTCGGGCAGGAGGCGTCCAAGGTGTCGACGGACACCCAGTCCGCAGCGCGCGGCGGCGCGCTCGGTTGCATCGACGCGCAGCAGGTCGACGCGACCTTCGCCGCGGCCGCGGCCGCAACACCGGTAGGTCAGATCTCGGCACCCGTGCAGACCCAGTACGGGTGGCACATCATCAAGGTCCAGGACGTCGAGACGGCGCTCCCGTTCGCATCGGTGAAGTCGGAGATCCGGACCGACCTCATCGAGCAGGGTCCCGAAGGTCAGCAGAAGCTGATCGCGCTGATGGGCAAGGCGAAGGTCAAGGTCGCTGCGAAGTACGGCGTCTGGGTGGTCAAGAGCGGCCGGGGCCGCGTCGAGCCCCCGGCATCGTCGACATCGACCAAGACCGCACCCAGCTCGTCGTCACCGTCCACGACCACGTCGAGCAAGCCCTAGCTCGAATGGTTCCACGCTGCCGCGAGTGAAGCGAGGTCGAGTCGATCGACCGCGCTGACCCATGCCTCGGCGTTGTCGCGGCGCCGCGACTCGCTCGGTGGAGATGCCGCGTCGCGGCTCCAGCGGGCCAAGACACCCGTGGCACCGCGCGAGCCGGCGAGGCGGAAGTCCACGCGCCGACGGGGGTCGGTGTACGCCGCGAGTGTCAACGCCCGGAGCAGCGGTTTGTCCAGGACGACATGCTGCTCGCGGGCCCGGGAAGCGACGTACGACGCGAGGACGCGCACGTCGGTGAGGCCACGGCGCGCGCTCCGGGTCGCCCGGGTCGCGGCCGCGACCGCGGCAGCCGCGAGCGCAGCTGCCCCCATCGACGTCGCGGTGCTCATCGCGGTGGCGCCGGCCGTGGTTGCAGCCGTCGCGGCGCCGGTCTCGGTCATGGCCGCCGGCACCGCGGCGACCCGGGCTGCTGCACCCGCGGTCTTGGACCGGCCCGCGGTCTTGGCCACCTGCGCGGCGATCCGGACCAGGGCCTGGCCCTCCAGATACCGGCCGACGGCGCTCATGGGTGCAGGCTCCGTCCCCGAGAGGAGCTGGATCGCCGAGGCCCGGTCCGGGACGTCGAAGGGCTCGTCGAAGATGCGGTCGAGGCTCCGCTCGAGTCCGCCGGCCCCCCGGGCTCGGGTGGAAGCGGTCAACCGTCGGGCACGTTCCTGGCCGCCGCGGACCGCCGAAGCCGGCCCGGCCAGCCAGCCGCTCGGGCCGCCGCGCTGAGGGTTCTTCGCCATGCCCCATCGTCCCACGGTGGGCCGAAAGGCCCCCTGTCGGGTAGTGGCTCCGTCTGGAGTTGGGGTCGAGATTTCGGTGCCGTACGCTGAGAGGCATGGCAGCAGCCCCGCAACAGTGTCCTCTCTGCAGAATCCCCGGGGCCGTTGTCCACTACGCGATGCGCCCGGACGGTGCCGGAGGCCAGATCTCAACCGCGATCGGCGTCGATTGCCCGAACGCCAGATGCCACAACTTCTCCCCGACTGCGCTCCGGGGCTCGCGGACAGGCCAGATCTCCGATCCTTCATGAGCCCGGCGGGACCACTGTCCACCCCGTTATTGCTGGTCGCGCAGCGTGTCCAGGTTCATCGGCCCATTCCCTCAAAATGAGCCGCTACCCCCTGTTGCCGGTCACGTAGCGCGCGATAGGATCCCCAATGGGGCTATTTGATGCGCGGACTGGGAACTCGGCGGACAGCGGTGGGGTTGGCGCTCTTCGGCGCGCTTGTCCTCATCACGCTGAGCACCGCTCCGGCCTCCGCCTCGGACCGCGTCCAGGGCCACTCGGCGCAGGTCGGCTCGCTCAAGGTCGACGTCTTCTCGCAGATGTGTGACGGTGGCGGGCCGTTCCTGCACACGCGACTCGCCGTGAAGAACACCTCGTCATCGCCGAAGCAGATCGTCGTGCAAGACCCGTTCGCGAATGCGGTCTA
>JADGON010000003.1 GCA_017882945.1 Acidimicrobiia bacterium
CGCGGAGCGGCCTGCGGTGACCGGGCGCTGACCTTCGGGAGCTCGTCGGTCTTCGTCGTGGGCGACGGTTGCGGGTCGGACATCGTCACGAACGCGAACCGGTGCACCAGCCGACCGTTCGCGTCGAGCTGATCCCTGCGCAACAGCATGCCGGTGGCGTCGTCGAAGAACAGACGCTCGCGCACGACGGCCGTACCCGATCGGGCGATCGCCACCTGGGTCACCGGTCGCCGGGCAACCATCGCCGCGCGCGTCACGACGAACCGGTACTTGCGGGTCGGGTCGGGCTCCGAGCTCGTCGGCCGGCCGGTCCACATCAGCTGCCATCCCCCGTCGGTGCGCAGGAGCCGGCGGGTCCCCGCACCGAGGAGCTGGTCGTGGCCCAGGTGGAGCACCCCGTTGGTCATCCGGACCGAGACCGTGCGCTCGTGGCGCCGGCCGCCGTCGACCCACTGGACGACGACCGTGCCCTCGAACTGGTTGCTCGCGGCCGCATCTCGGGAGTGGTCCAGGAGGTTCCGGGCCGTGGCGCCGTCGTCGGCATGTGCACCGCGCGGTCCGGCGAGGACGATGGTGAGCGCCGCGAGGGCTCCGCACAGGACGGCCGCCAGGCGTCGGCTCATCGGTTGAGCTTCACGGGGCTCGTGACCGGAGCAAGCTGTGACACCGGCTCCTCGGACACGGATGACCGCAGCGCGTGCCGGTTGACGAGCGTCGCCACCGCGGGCTTGACCTGGGACTGGCCGGGGACGACCACCACCGCCACGATCGCCGCCGCCGCGGCCGCCCCCGCGAGCCAGCTGAGCGCACGCTTTCCCCGCCGCGCGCGCGCCGTTGCGAGCTGGACGGGTGGCGCGATGTCGGGCTGCAGCAGCGAGTCCCAGAATCCGGTCGGCGCCTCCCGCACCGGCAGCGAGTGCAGGAGCTCGCGCGTCTCTTGCACCTCTTCGAGCACCGCCCGCCACTCCCCCGACTCCTCGAGCCGGTGTTCGACGAGCGCGCGCTCTTCGGCCGTCAACTCGTCGTCGAGATACGCCGAGAGCAGCTCCTCGGGCGGATCGATCGTGCTCATTCCAACGCTCCGCTCTGCACCAGGGCCGTTCGCAACATCCGCCGACCGCGATGAAGCCGGGACCGAACGGTTCCGACCGGGACACCGAGTGAACCCGCAATCTCCTCGTAGGTCCGGTCGGCAACGTCACGCAACACGACCGGCACCCGGAACTCCTCGGGCAACGATGCGAGCGCGGCCTGGATCTCGTCGGACAGCCCGGCGGCGACCGCGACCTCGTCAGCGCCGGCGACGGTGGGCAGCACGCGATCAGGGTCGTCAGGCAACGCCTGGACGGGCCGCCGACGCTTCCGCCGCACCTCGTCGAGGAACACGTTCGTCACGATGCGAGCCAACCACCCCTCGAAGGATCCCGGCTGGTAGGTCTCCAAGCCGCGTCGGACGCGAAGGAGGCTTTCCTGCACGAGATCCCGTGCGTCGTCGTCGTTTCCGGTCAGGCGGTAGGCCACGTTGTAGAGGAAGCGCCCGTGGTCACGGGCGACTTCTTCCCAGGTGGGGACACCGTCAGTCGTCATCGAGAACGACGGGCGTGGGGGTCAGGTTCCCAATGAGGCCGGGATCCGGCTGAACGGACCCGCGGGGCCTATTGCCCCTTCTCGCCGTTCTTGGGTTCGGGCTCGTCCTTCGCGCCCTCGTCGAGCCCGGACTTGAACTCCTTCTGGGCCTGTCCGAGGGAACGGGCGAGCTTCGGGATCTGGCTCCCGCCGAACACGACCAGGACGACCAGCAGGATGACGAGGAGCTCAGGAGCGCCAGGCATAAGACGTAGACCCTCCGTGGATCGGGAGTCACAGCCTAATCGGCGATCGGTGCGGGGCTGGCTACCCCGAGCGCGTGGGCCAGCAGGTCGACATCGTCCGGCGCGCCGACGTGGAACGGGACCGCCCCGACCCCCAGGATCAGGGTCTCGACCCCGAGCCCGGCCCAGGTCGCGGCCTGCTCCTGCACCTGGGCCACCGTCCCGACCAGGCGACCCACCCGCCACTGCTCCAGCGTCACGTGATCGAGCACGCCGGGCGGGGTGTTCGCCCGCAGCCGGTCGAACCGGCGCGCCAGATCGGCTTCGTCCTCGCCGCAGAGCGCGTACAACCCGAGCGAGCGCCAGACCGTCTCCGGATCGCGGTCGGCCCGGTCGCACGCCGCGGCGAGCACGTCGAGGCGTGCCCGGTAGTCCTGGGGCGTCCACACCCAGCAGGTGTTCCACCCGTCGGCCCGGTCGACCGCGAGCGCGATGAGGCGATCGCCCTTGCCCCCGACGAACACCGGAGGGCGCGGCCGCTGCAGCGCGGGCGGAAGGTTGCGGGCGCCGTCGGCGTGATGGAAGCGACCGTCGAACGTGCACGGACCACCTTCCGGACCGAGCAGCTCCGCCACGATCTGCACGCACTCGGCGAGCCGGGCGAGGCGAACCCCGGGGGAAGGGAAGTCCATGCCGATCGCCGCGTACTCGGGCTCGTACCAGCCGGCGCCGAGGCCGACGTCGAGGCGCCCGCCGGTGATCCGATCGAGCGAGGCCAATGCCTTCGCCAGCACGGTGGCGGGCCGCAGCGCCTCGCAGAGCACGAGCGTGCCGAGACGGGCCCGCTTCACCTCGCGTGAGAGGGCGGCGAGCGTGACGATGGGCTCGTAGGCACCCGCGGGCTCGGAGCTGCCGCCGTACTTGCCCACGTCGAAGAAGAGATGGTCGGAGAGCCAGAGCGAGTCGAAGCCCGTCTCGTCGGCCCGGCGGGCGAAGCCGCGCAGGGTCTCCCAGCTCAGCGGCGACTCACCCGGGACCGAGAAGTCGTATTGCGGCAACGCCAGACCGATGCGCACGCCTCGGTGCTATCACAGACCCGGGACCGGAGCCTGCGCTCTCTAGTGTTGCAACGTGCTCGAGTGCGTCGTCAACATCTCTGAGGGGCGCCGCGCCGACATCCTCGATGCCCTGGCCCGCGCCTGCGGGCCCGCTCTGCTCGACGTCCACGTCGATCCCGACCACCACCGGTCCGTCTTCACGATCGCCGGCGCGGCGCCCGGCGCGACCGAGGCGAGCGTCCGCGCCCTGGCAGCTGCTGCGGCCGGCGCGCTGTCGCTCGCCGATCACGACGGCGTGCACCCTCGGCTCGGGGTGATCGATGTGGTGCCGTTCGTCGCGCTCGCGCCGACCCGGACGGCCGTGGCAATCGGCGCGGCGCGCGACTTCGCGAGCTGGATCGGAGTCGAGCTGCGCATCCCGGCCTTCCTCTATGACCTTGCGGACCCCGAACGCCGGACGCTGCCTGCGGTTCGACGTGACGCGTTCTCGAGCCGGCGACCGGATGCCGGCCCCGCAGTGGCCGATCCGCGCCTGGGTGCGACCGCAGTCGGGGCCCGCGGGGTGCTCGTCGCGGTCAACCTCGAGCTCGATGCCGACGACGTCGCGCTCGCCCGCACGGTTGCACGGGAGATCCGTGAGCGCGACGGCGGCTTGCGCGGCGTCCGGGCACTCGGGTTCGGGCTGGCGTCGGTCGGGCATGCGCAGGTGAGCATGAACCTCGTCGACCTGGAAGCCACCGGCCTCGAGGTCGCGTGCGTCGCCGCGCGCGACCGGGTGGAAGCCGGCGGCGGACGGGTGCAGCGCGTCGAGCTCGTCGGTCTCGTCCCCGCCGCGGTGCTCGAGGCATGCAGCGCGGAGTTCCTCGCGTGGAGCGGACTCAGCCCGAGCGACTCGATCGAGTCCAGAGCGGCCGCAGCGATGGACGCCCCCGGCGCTTCGGGCGAGGCCGCAACCGTCGCCACACCGGGCGCGGACCCGGCGCCCCCGGTCTGACGCCACCCCTGCGGACCACGCTCACATCACCCGCTCGGCGGACGCTCAGGCCGAGGCGGCAGCCCGTCGGGCCAGCGCCCGCTGGCGCCGCAAGCGCCGACGCTCCCGCTCCGAGAGCCCGCCCCAGATGCCGAACTTCTCCCCGTTCACGAGCGCGTACTCGAGGCAGTCCAACCGGACCTCGCAGCTCCCGCAGACCGACTTCGCCTCCCGAGTGGATGCGCCGCGCTCGGGGAAGAACAGATCGGGATCGACGCCCAGGCAGTTGGCGCGCTCCTGCCACCGCTTGTCGCCCACCTGACTGGCGTGCACGCTGGCCACGATCATCTCCCGCACAAACTGCCCCTTCCTTGAGGCGTCTTTCGAATGACGCCGTTGAAACTACAACGGTGTTACTCTGACAGGGCCGGTCGCTCGGCGCAAGGGGATCTTCGTTGCCGCGCCCCGGGAGCGCGCCCGGAAACCCGCCCGAACGCGGTGGGTTCGCAGGTCACGGGGCTTCGGCTCGGTGACGGACCCGGCCGCAAAGATCGACGCGAATCAGACGCGTGCTGCGCCGGAGCGCCGCGAGAGCACCGCGCGGATCACCGAGACGAGGTGATCGGGCTCGAACGGCTTGGTCACGTACTCGTCGGCGGAGAGCTCCATGGCCCGGTTGCGATCCGTGTCGCTCGACTTGGCCGAGCACACCACCACTCCGGGACGGTGCGAGCGACCGGCGAGCTCCGCGAGCACGAACCAGCCGTCGAGCACCGGCATCATGATGTCGAGCACGACCAGGTCGGGGCTCTCGTCGTCGATGCGGCGCAATGCGGTCTCGCCGTCGGCTGCGAGCGCGGGATCGAAGCCCTCGGCCTCCAGGATCATCCGGAGCGTCAGCAGCACGTCCGGCTCGTCGTCGACGATCAACACTCTCGGCTTACCCGACATGAGCGACCTCTCGTGAGCTCTCCTCGATCGCTCCCGTGCGCAACGCGACCCGGAAGGCCGCACCACCGCCCGGCGCGTCTTCCACCCAGACCGACCCGCCGCAAGACTCGACGAGACCTCGCACGATCGCGAGCCCCAGGCCCATCCCCGGCTTCGTTCCGTTCGGATCCATCCGATAGAAGCGCTCGAAGATCTTCTCGCGGACCTCGGCGGGGACCCCGGCACCGTGATCCACGACGGACAGGACCACCTGGCCCTCGGTCGGCTGCACCGTGATCCGGACGGGCGCGTCGCCGTACTTGTGCCCGTTCTCGATCAGATTGCCGACGATGCGGCGCACCGCTTCGGGATCGGCGCGCACCTCGCACGTCGTCGGGGCCTCGACCTCGACCGGGCGGCCCGCGACCTGGGAATCGAGCGCGGCGAGGCGCACGAGGGCCGCGAGGTCGATGCGGCGCAGCAGCGGCCGGTTGCCGTCCTCTTCCATCTTCGCGGCGGTGAAGATCTCCTCGACCATGGATTGGAGCCGCAGTGACTGGCGCTCGATGACCTCGAGCAGCTCGACCCGCTGCTCCGGGGTGATCTGGCGGCGTGATGCCGAGACGGCACCACGGATCGACGTGATCGGTGTCCGCAGCTCGTGGCTCACCGACGCGACGAACTGCGTCTTCATCCGGTCGGAGTCGAGCAGCTGCGCGACGTGCGCGCGCTCGGCTTCGTAGAGACCGGCCTTGGCGATCGCTGCCGCGACGGGCTCGGCGAAGAGGCTGAGCACCTGCAGGTCGTGCTCGTCGAAGTCGCGCTCCGAATACGCACTGATGTTCAACACGCCGAGCAGCTGGCCGCGGTTGACGAGCGGGACGCACATCGCGCTCGCCGTGGTGTGCTCGCGGTCTTCATACCCCGGGTAGTCGGTTGGCGCGACGACGCCGCTGATCAGCAACGGCTCACGACTCTTCGCGACCCGTCCCGCGATCGACTCCCCAAGCTTGACCTTCGCGTCTCGGGCGAGACGACTCCCGCGCACGGCGACGACGCGCAACGACTCTTCATCTTCGACCAGCATCACCGATCCGGTCGCGCCGCCGAGGAGGTCGAGCGCGTTGGCGAGGATCGCGTCGAGGACGTCGTCGAGGTCGAGCACCGAGTTCAGTGCCTTCCCCGCGTTGAAGAGCGCGGCGTTCATCTGGAGCCGATGGGCCATGGCCGAGTTCAGGATCCGCTCGTCCACCAGCAACCGGCTCAGGCGGTGGAGGTGGATCTCCTTCTCGACCGCGTAGACGCAGAAGCCGAGACCGAGGGCCGCGACCGCGGCGCGCAGGATCCACGGCTCGCCCGTGACCAGGACCGTCCCGGCGCTCCACGAAGCTACGAGGGTTGCGAGCCCGAGGACGATGACGATGACGACGGTCAGGAACCAGAGCTGCATGCGGCGCCGCTCGACCATCTCGATCGATGGCGCGCGCGCCTCGCGCAGACCGGCAACCCGGGCTTCGTGCCGGATTCGCTGGCTGATCTCCACTGGGAGCTGATCCATACGTCCCTCGCGCCGACTCGACAATTCGAACCATCGGCGCACCGTGTCCACGCCTTGAGGGCCACTCGGGCGGGCTCAGACCAACGCGACGCAGCGCGGGACAGGGTCGTCCTCCATGGGGTGCCGGCGGGCCCGCGGCGTCGAGGAAGCTTCGGTCAGACCTCCCGCGTCGAGGTGGCCACCAGCACTGGCCCCGCCCGCCGCGACGAAGCCGGCGATGAACGTGACGATCGTCGTTTCCACCTTCAGAGCCCCACGGCTGGGTTGGCCGAGGCGTGGAACCGCTGCCGGTACTCGGAGGGTCCGACCCACAACGAGCGGAGGAACGCCCGCCGCATCGTCTCGGGGGTGCCGAAGCCGCAGCCGTGCGCGATCTCCTCGATCCCGATGCTCGAGTCCTCGAGCCGCCGTCGCGCCTCTTCGATGCGGGCGTGCTCGACGAAGCGCGCGGGGGTCACGCCGGTCTCGGCACGGAACACGCGAGCGAAGTGACGAGGGCTCATCGCCGCGCGAGCGGCGAGTCGAGCGACCGACAGGTCCTCGTCGAGGTGGTCCGCGATCCAGCCCTGCACGTCCGCGAGCACGTCGCGCTCGGCCAGCTGCGTGGAGAGGTGGCTGCTGAACTGGGCCTGGCCGCCCGGGCGCTTCAGGAAGACGACGAGGTGGCGGGCCACGGCGAGGGCGAGATCCCGACCGTGATCTGCTTCCACGAGCGCGAGGCAGAGGTCGATGCCGGCGGTGACTCCGGCTGAGGTGTACACGTCACCGTCGCGGATGAAGATGGGATCGGGGTCCACGTCGAGGTTGGGATAGCTCCGCGCGAGCCGCCCGCAGCGCGCCCAGTGCGTGGTCACCCGACGACCGTCCAGCAGCCCCGCCTCCGCGAGCAGGAAGACACCGCTGCAGACCGAGGCGACCCGGCGGGCCCGACCGGCGGTGCGCCGCAGCGCGTCCACCAGGTCGGGGTGCTGGAGCTGGTCGTAGACGCCTTCGCCGCCGGCGACGATCAACGTGTCGGCCGCGCCGCGGCCGTCCGCGAGCGCCCTCGTCGGCGTGATCGTGACCCCGCTCGTCGTGACGAAGGGCTCGGCCGTCGGCGCGACGACTTCCACCTTGTAGGGCGGGGTGATGCCATGCCGCGTCGCGACGTCGAACACCTCCACCGGACCGAACACGTCCAGGGACTGGACTCCGTTGTACCCGAGCACGACGATGCGCCGTTCAGCTGCCATGCACTCATCCTGCGGGTTCCGGGTCGTGTCTGCAATGCCCCAGACCCCACGATTCCTGCCACGCCCGCTCAGCCCTGGGTAGGGTGCGCCCGAGGCGAGGGGGACGAGTGGAGCAGCTGAACGAGTTGGGCTTCTACGGGCTGGCCGGGCACTCGGCGACCCCACGGGATCTGGTGGCCGAGGTCGCGCGCGCCGAGGAGATCGGCCTGGGATCAGTCTTCGTCTCGGAGCGGTTCAACACGAAGGACGCCTGCGCGTTGAGCGGGGCGGCCGGCGCGGTGAGCTCGACGCTCGGCATCGCCACCGCCGCGACGAACCACAACACCCGGCATCCACTCGTGACCGCGACGTTCGCCACCACGATGCATCGACTCACCGGCGGCCGGTTCACGCTCGGCCTCGGCCGCGGGTTCGACATGCTCTTCGACGTGATGGGCGTGCCCCGGGTGACGATGGCGCAGCTCGAAGACGTCATGGGACTGCTGCGCCGCCTCTGGCACGGCGAGGCGGTCATGGGCCACGACGGTCCCGCCGGCCGCTTCCCGTACCTCAGCCAGGACCCGTCGTTCGACGAGGACATCCCGATCCTGCTCACGGCGATCGGTGATCGGACGCTCGAGTTTGCGGGGCGGGTGGCCGACGCGGTGGTCCTGCACACGTTCTTCACCGACGAGACCCTCGGTCGCAGCGTGGCCGCGGTTCGCCGAGGCGCCGAGCAGGCCGGGCGCGATCCTGCCGCAGTGCGGGTGTGGTCGGTGCTCGCGACGGTGGGCGATCACCTCGACGAAGACCTTCGGCTCAAGAAGCTGGTCGGCCGGATGGGCACCTACCTCCAGGGCTACGGCGACTTGCTGGTGCGGGTCAACGGGTGGGATCCAGCCGCGCTCGAGACGTTCCGCGCCGACGAGGTGGTCAGGGGCGTCGGTGGCGCGCTCGACGCCGTCGCGACGCCCGACGAGCTCCGCCACGTCGCGACCTTGCTTCCGGACGAGTGGTTGAACGCATCCGCGACGGGGACCGCAGCGGAGTGCGCGGCTCGCGTGCTGGATCAGTTCGACGCCGGTGCGGACGGGGTGATCCTCCACGGCGCGACCCCCGACGAGCTCGCGCCGGTCGTCGACGCCTATCGCGTGGCCCGACCCGCCGGCCGCTTCGAGCACCTCGCCGCCAACCCCGGCGCAACCCGGACCGTCTCTGCCCCCTGAACCGCACCGCAGCCGGTCGTCCGGGCCGAGCTCGGAGCGTCAGGCGCGGGAGTTGTCGACCAGCTCCGCGATCTCGACGAAGTCGATGACCGGGGCCACGCCGTACAGGCCCGTGACCCGCTCGCGCAGCTCGTCCGAGAAGAACCGGCGACCGGCGTCCTCGAACTCCCAGACGTAGAAATTGACGGCTCGCCGATTCGCCTCGTCCACCGTGAAGGCCTTGCTGCGGAGCCCGGGCATGCCCTCGAACATGTCACGAGCTCCGGCCGCGACCTTCACCACGCGCTCGCGGTCGAAGTCGGCGCCGTACTGGAACGTCACGAACACACCCAACATGCGGTGCTCCTGTTCTCCGTGCCCCTGCCGTACCTGCCCCGAGACGCTACCGGTCTCCACCCGCGCTCGCTCGGGTGCCGACGCGGGGATGAATCGGCGGGGGTGAGGCATGGGCAGCCACGGTCCCCGGCCGACGCCGGTCTCCATCGTGCGCGATCACCGAGACGATGGGCCGCCTTCGATGCGGTGCGCGAGATCGGTGAGCGAGTCGACGCGGTCGTAGTCGGCGTCGTGGTGGAGGCCGAGCGGATCCATGAGCACCGGTCGCAGCCCGGCCCGCCGTGCTCCGACCACGTCGATGCCGGGCATGTCACCGACGTACCACGCATTTTCGGCCGCGATGTCCAACGCGTCGAGCGCGATCGTGAAGATGCGCCGGTCCGGCTTCATCACTCCCACCTCGCCGGAATCGATGACGCATTCGACCTCGACCCCGATGCCCGGCCCGACCTGCAGGATCTCGAGCACTCGGAGTCGTTCGCCGATCAAGCCGTCCGCGTTCGAAACCACCCCGAGTCGGACCCCGGTGTCGGCGAGCGCCCTGATGCCCTGCCGACAACCCGGGATGACGCGCAACCACAGCCCGGCGTCGGCGAACTCGCTGTCGAGATGACGGTGGACCTCGGTCCGATCTTCCTGCGCGACCCCGCACTCCTCCACGTAGCGATCGAGGTAGGCCTGCCAGCTCCCGGACCAGTCACCCTCGACGTCGAGATCCGTCGTGAGTCGCGACGCGCCGCGGTAGTGGGCGCCATCGAGGAGATCGGCATCCGTCGTGCAGCCCGCGCGATCCAACGCCCCGAGGATTCGTTGGTGCTCCGGCAGCAGGAACACACCACCGACATCGAGAAGCACCGCTTCGGGAATTGTCACAAGCGCCAACGTATCGACCCCGGACGCGGCACCCGGTCGGGATGGAGCGCGCCGTCGCCCGGGACCTCTCCCTCCAAGGGTCGACGCCATCGAGCAGACCAGGCCTCCCGGAACCTCGTTCCGGTGGGGCGTGGGGTCGCGATAGCGGCCCTGACCCGCACCGAAAGGTCAGGCGCCGGTGGTCCAGGCCACGGTGATCTCCGCCCGCGATGGGCGGTCAGCTGGCGCGGCGGCGGACCTGGCGGTGCTCGAGGAAGTCCACGAGGACGTAGTCGCCGAGGTTGTCGGGGCTGGTGAAGAACGCCCGACCGCCGTTCATCTTCATCATGCGGCGCACGAAGTCCTGAAGGTACGGGCTCTCGTCGAGCATGAACGTGTTGATGCGGATGCCGGCGCGCGTGCAGCGCTGCACTTCGCGCAAGGTCTCCTCGACGGTGATCGCGGACGGCGGGTACTGGAAGATGGCCTCGCCGTGATCGATGTGGGCCGTCGGCTCGCCGTCGGTGACCATGATGATCTGCTTGGTGCCGCTCTCGCGCTCGAGCTGCGTCCGAGCGAGCATCATGGCGTGCTGCATGTTCGTGCCCCACTCGAAGTCCCAGCTCATCTCGGGCAACAGCTGGGGCTTCACCTCGCGGGCGACGCGGCCGAAGGCGACGAGGCCGAAGTAGTCACGCGGGAACTGCGTCGTGATCAGCGCGTGCAGCGCCATCGCGACCTTCTTCGCCGGGAGGAAGTTGTCACGCATCGGCATCGACAGCGAGACGTCCAGCATGAGCACGGTCGCGGATCGGGTGAGCAACTCGGTGCGCTCGACCTCGAAGTCCTCCGGTGACAAGCGCACCGGCGTCCCCGCACCCTGGCGCCAGATGGCGTTCTTGACCGTCTGCTCGACGTTCAGGTGGAACGGGTCGCCGAACTCGTAGGGCTTGTGCTCGTACGCGCGCTCGTGACCGACGCCGACGCGCTCGACTTCGTGACGCCCGGCCTTGTTCTGCATCATCTTGCGGAAGAGATCGCCGAGCGCCTGCTGGCCCAGCGCGCGCACCCCCTTCGGTGTCAGCTCGTACCGGCCCTCCCGCTGGTCGATGAGTCCGGCTTCCTCGAGGATCTTGGCCAGGTCCTGGAGCCGCTCGAGTGACCGCGCGGAGTCCTCGCCGAGCAGGTCGCGCGCCTGGTCGATGTCCACTTCGGCGAGCTGGCCGGGCTGGGTCGCGTTGCGCAGCATGTTCTCGAGCTGGTCGAGGTCCCCGAGCGTCTCGAGCAGCCCCGCCATCTGGCCGAACTGCAGAGGGTCGTCGCCACTGAAGCTCTGGCGCTGGTTCCACGGCATGTCGGGGAACGCCTGTTGGAGGTTGCGCGACAGCTCGTCCATCTGCCAGCGCAGGTCGAGATCCTCGAGCAGCGCCTGCGCGAGCCCCTGCAGCTGCGCTCGTTGCTCGGGCGTCATCGAGTTGAGCATCTGCTGCATCGCGGCCATCGAGCGCGCCATCTGCTCGAGCAGCTCGTCGAGGTTCTTCGGATTCCCGGGGAAGAAGTCGCCGTAGCGTTCCATGAAGCCGTCGAAGTCCGGCTCTTCGCCCCGCTCCCGCTGCTCGAGCATCTGGTTGAGCTCGGAGAGCATGTCCTTCATGCGCGCCATCTGCTCCGGCGACACGTTCTGCATGCCCTCGGCCATCTGGTTGAAGTAGCTCTGCATGAGCTGCTGGCGCAGCTCGTCCATCAGCTCCTCGAAGCGCTGGCGGGCCGCGTCGTCCATGAAGTCGTATTCCTGCATCGCCTGCACGCGACCGGCGAGGTCCGGCGGCATGAGCTCGAGCTCCATCTGGCGCGCCTGCGCGAGGTCCTCGGTGATCTCCTTGCGGCGCTGGTCCCCCGAATCCCGGGCGTCCTGCAGCCGTTGCTCGATCCCCGCTCGCTCCTGGTCGAGGATCTCGTCGAGCTGCTCGGCGATGTCGTCGTAGACGCCACCCAGGTCATGTTTCTGGAGCTCTTCGCGCCGGCGCTGGCGCAGCTTCTCGAGCATGTCCCGCATGCCCTCGAGCCGTTCGCCGTTGCGATCCTGGAAGCCCTGCTGGAGCATGCGTCGCAACGCTGCGTTGAGATCGCCGTGGTACAGCAAATCGTCGGACATCTCCGCGAGGAGCGCGTCGGCGTCGATGTCGAACCCGACCTGCGTGCCGTCCCAGCGGGAGTATTGGAACGCGGGACGGGGCATGAACCGAGGGTATCGCTTTCCCCCCGGCGGCTGTCCCCGGCTAGAGCCCGGCTTCTGCCTGCCCCTTGAGGCGCTCGAGCGTCAGCATGATCCCCTCGTCGAGCTGGCGACCGCGTCGCCCTTCCGGCGTGAAGATCTTCCCGTACCACGGCTCCCAGAGCACCTCGTAGGACTCCGTGACCTCGCAGCCGCCGGCATCGGTCGGATCGAACCGGTAGGTCCAGAGGGTCGCGTCCTGCTTGCGCGAGACGACGGCGAATCCGAACACCCGGCCCGGCTCGCACTCGGTGATCCGAACCTTGGTGCTCCAGCGCAGCAGCCCGCGCCGGTTCTTCCCCTTGAACCGGGCCCCGACTGCAGGTCCGGTGGCGCCGTCGAGCCACTCCGTGGCGTAGGTCTCCGGGCTCCAGGAGCCCATCCGGGTGACATCGCTCACCATCGCCCACACCGCGTCCGCAGATCTGGCGATCTCCGTGCGAGCCGAACCCTTCATCCCTTGCTCCCTTCGACTCGGCTTGGGCGCCGCCGTCGGTACACAATCGTGTCATGCGCCGCGCCGTCGCCCTCGCCACCGTGACCGTCATCGCCGTCGCGGGGCTGGCCGGGTGCAAGCAGTCCGAGGACGCCGCATCGAATCTCCCCCGTCCGTCGGCCGCGTTCTGCGAGGCCGCGACGAAGTACGACAACCGGATTCAGATGGCGAAGCTGCCCGAGCAGATCGAGCTCGTGTCGCGCATCGCGGCGCACGCACCCAAGGACGTCTCGAAGGACGCCAAGCTCTTCCTCGATGCGCTCCAGCGTCGCAGCGAGGGCGACAAGTCCGTGGTGGACAACCCGCGCATCGAGACCGCGATCAAGAACGTGAACCGTCGCGCCGGCCAGGACTGTGGCTGGTTCAAGCGCAACGGGATGTAGGTCGGGCTAGCCGCGAGCGCGGTAGGTGGCGCGGCTGCCGACCGCGTCCTTGTTGAGGCGCTTCGCGAGGTGAAGCCCCTCGAGCACGAACTCCACCGCGGAGGCCAAGCCCGCCGGGGTCTCACCGACCCCGAGGTCGCCGAGCGCCTCACGCAGCCCTGGCGTCTCACCGACGAGGGACGCGTACTCCGACGACGGCACGTCTTCGCCCGTGTGCACGACCCGGCCGTCGTCGAACGCCCGCACGAGCTCGGCGAGCCGCTCCGGCCGGACGCGAGAGCGGAACACCTCGAGCACGCTCGCCTTGAGGATGCGCTCGAGGACCTGGCCCTCACGCCCGTCGTCGATGGTCTCGATCTCGATCTTGCCCGCAGTCGACGCGACCAGAGCGTCGAGGTCGCTCACGCGGGGCACGACCTCGTGCTCTCCGTTGCGCAGCGCGCGCCGCATCGCGTTGGCGACGAGCGTCTCGTAGTTCGCGATGGACAGCCGGACCGAGACGCCGGAGCGCTGATTGACGTGCGGTGACCGGCGCGCCTGCTGGCTGATCTCGGCCACGATCTCGGTCATGAAGTCCGGGACCGCCACCACGAGGCCCTCCGCCCCGAGGGGGTTGGCCTCCTGCTCGATGACGTCCATCTCCGTCTCGACGTCGAGTGGGTAGTGGGTCCGGATCTGCGAGCCGAAGCGGTCCTTCAGCGGCGTGATGATCCGGCCGCGGTTCGTGTAGTCCTCCGGGTTGGCCGACGCGACGAGCATCACGTCGAGCGGGAGCCGGATCTTGTAGCCGCGGATCTGGACGTCGCGCTCCTCGAGCACGTTGAGCAGACCGACCTGAATCCGCTCCGCGAGGTCGGGAAGCTCGTTGATCGCGAAGATCCCGCGGTTCGTGCGAGGGACGAGGCCGAAGTGGATCGTGAGCTCGTCGGAGAGGTACCGGCCCTCCGCCACCTTGATCGGGTCCACCTCACCGATGAGGTCGGCGATGGACGTGTCCGGGGTCGCGAGCTTCTCGCCGAATCGACGGTCGCGGTGGATCCACTCGATCGGGGTCTCGTCGCCGCGCTCCGCGACGAGCACGCGGGCGTGGTGCGAGACCGGGTGGTACGGGTCGTCGTTGATCTCGCTTCCGGCAACGATCGGCATCCACTCGTCGAGCAGCGCGGTCAGCGATCGGATCATGCGCGTCTTGGCCTGGCCGCGCTCGCCGAGGAAGATCACGTCGTGGCCGGCGAGCAGCGCGTTCTCGAGCTGGGGGATGACCGTGTCCTCGTATCCGAGCACACCGAGCACCGGAGATGCACCCGCCGAGACCCGGGCGATCGCGTTGGCCCGCACCTCTTCCTTGACCGGCCGCGACTCCCAGCCGCTCGCTCGCAGGTCACCGAGGGTCGCTGGTCGGCTCATGTCCGCACTGTATCCAAGGTCCCCTGTGGGCCGACCCGCGCCCGGGTCTCGTAACCTCCGCCCCGTGACCGAGATCGGTGCACCGCCCAGGCCCCGCGACCTCTCCGGCGCGTGGCGGGTACACGCCTCGAACGGCGACCTGGCCCGCCGCTTCACGGATCCGTCGATCTCGGACGCCGACTGGCCCGAGGTCTCGGTCCCCGGCCATTGGCAGAGCAACGATGCGTTCGCCACGAGCGACGGGCCGCTGCTCTACCGGCGAACGTACGAAGGGACGCCGCTCGAGCCCGGCCACCGCCGGTTCCTGACCTTCGACGGCATCTTCTACGACGGCGACATCTGGCTCGACGGCGGTTACGTCGGCGCGACCGCCGGCTACTTCTTCCCGCACACCTTCGAGGTGACCGACCAGGCGCGCCACGTGCCCGAGGGTGGTCACCTGCTCGCGGTGGAGGTCGCGTCCCCGCCACAACGCGATCGCACGAAGAAGCGGACGATCACCGGCGTCTTCTCCCACTGGGACAACCTCGACCCGGACTGGAACCCGGGCGGCATCTGGCGTCCCGTGCGCCTCCGCGACACCGGTCCGGTGCGCATCACGTGGCTGCGCGCCCTGTGCAGCGAAGCGACCGAGACGCGCGGCCGGTTGCTCCTCGACGTCACGCTTGATTCCGGCACGGACCCGGACCCGGTCCCGCTCGCGGCGCGCTTGTACGCGACCGTCACCGGACCCGACGGCCGGACCATGGCCGCGACCACCCGCGACGTGATGCTCGCCGCGGGCGACAACACGCTCAGCCTCACCGTCGAGGTCGACCATCCGCCGCGCTGGTGGCCATGGCGGCTCGGCGCGCAACCCCAGTGCGATGTCGAGGTGGTGGTCGAGGTCGACGGCGTCCCGAGCGACGACCGCCGGCTGCGCACCGCGTTCCGCGAGATCCGGCTCAAGAACTGGCAGCTGACGGTCAACGGCGAGCGCATGTTCCCGATGGGCTCGAACCACGGCCCCACACGGATGGCACTCGCCGAAGCGACGGCCCAGGAGCTGATCCGCGACGTGCACCTCGCGGTCGATGCGAACCTGGACCTGCTCCGGATCCATGCCCACGTCACCCGGCTCGAGCTCTACGACGCGGCCGATGCGGCGGGCCTGCTCCTCTGGCAGGACCTCCCGCTGCAATGGGGGTACGCCCTCGGAACGCGCAAGGAGGCCGTGCGCCAGGCCCGGGAGATGGTCGACCTGCTCGGGCATCACCCGAGCATCGCCCTGTGGTGCGCGCACAACGAGCCCCTGGCGATCGACCTGCAACCTGGCGATGCGATTCGCGCGCGCGACGTCGCGAAGACCGCGGTGTCGATGTTCCTCCCCAGCTGGAACAAGGACGTCCTCGACCGGTCCATCGCGCGCGCATTGCACAAGGCCGATCCGACGCGCGCGGTCATTCCGCACTCGGGCGTCCTCCCCGGGCTCGGCAGCGGTGGGACGGACACCCACTTCTACTTCGGCTGGTACCACGGTCGGATGGACGGCCTGGCCCCGGCGCTGCGCGCGGTGCCCCGCCTCGCCCGGTTCGTCACCGAGTTCGGTGCCCAGGCGGTCCCGGACTCCGCCGGATTCATGCATCCCGAACGCTGGCCCGACCTCGACTGGGACGACCTCTTCAAGCACCACGCATGCCAGAAGCGGTACTTCGACCAGCACGTCCCTCCCGCGCTGTTCGAGACGTTCGCCGCGTGGCGCGACGCAACCCAGCACTACCAGGCCGCGCTGATCCAGCTCCAGGTCGAGGATCTCCGCCGGCTCAAGCACGACCCGACCGGCGGGTTCTGCCACTTCTGCTTCGCCGACGGGCATCCGTCCGTGACCTGGTCGGTGCTCGACCACGCCCGGAAGCCGAAGGCCGGGTACTCCGCGCTCCGGGACGCCTGCCGGACCGTGCTGCCCATGCTCGAGCCCCGCAATGGAGCGGTCCACGTGGTCAGCGAACGCCGCGATGCGCTGGCCGGCGTCGTGGTCGAGGCCGAGGTGGATGGCCGGCGCCACGGGTGGACCGGGAACGTCGAGGCCGACTCCATTGGCTACATCGGGCGACTCGACCTGCCGCCTGACGCGCACCACGTCACCCTCATCCTGCGCCACCCGTTGCTCGGCGAGGTGTCCAACTCGTACGACGACGTGCTCGAGTGGCTCCGTATCGTGTCCGGCTGAGGTCGAGGGCTAGGTTTCGCGCGAGATCCGCCGGTGGGGGAACACCCGGAAGGGAAGAGGCGA
>JADGON010000017.1 GCA_017882945.1 Acidimicrobiia bacterium
CTCGGCGCCCTCGCTGACCTCGAGCAGGTCGCGCCCCCGAGCGTCACCCGCGTCGTGGCCAAGCTCGAGGCCGACGGCTTCCTCACCCGCCAACCCGATCCCGACGATCGACGGGTCACCCGCGTCGTCGTCACCCCGAAGGGCCGCAATCTCCTCGGTGCGTCGCGGCGCCGGAAGACCACCTGGCTCGCGACGCGCCTCGAGGACCTGGGTGCCGAGCAGCGCGCTCGGGTGGCCGAAGCGCTCGACGCGCTCGACGCGCTCACGACGGAGCCCCGATGAAGCTCAAGCTCCGGCGCGCGGCCACGGACACGTTCCGATCCCTGCACGTCCGCAACTTCCGCTTGTTCTTCAGCGGCCAGCTGATCTCCCAGATCGGCAACTGGCTGACGATGGTCGCGTTGACGCTGCTCGTCCTGAAGCTCACCGACAACGGCGTCGCGATCGGGTTCCTCGCCGCCGCGCAGTTCGGACCGGTCCTGCTCATCGGCGCGTGGGCCGGTCTCATCGCCGACCGCTCCGACAAGCGCAAGCTGCTGATCATCGTGCAGTCGATCGCGATGGCCCAGTCCTTCGCGCTGGCCGCACTCGCGTTCAGCGGCAGTCCTCCGCTCTGGGCCATCTACTCGGTCGCGCTCGTCGGCGGCATCACCGTGGCGTTCGACAACCCGGCCCGCCGCGCGTTCGTGGTCGAGATGGTGCCCGAAGCAGACATGAACAACGCGGTGAGCCTGAACAGTGCCGCGATGACGTCGTCCCGGATCTTCGGTCCTGCCCTCGCCGGCCTGCTGGTGATCACCGTCGGCTTCGGCTGGGCGTTCCTCGCCGACGGGCTCTCCTACATCGCCGTGCTCATCGGCCTCTCCATGATGCGCACCTCCGAGCTCCGGCCCTCGCCGGTGACCCAGCGCGCCAAGGGCCAGGTCCGAGCCGGGCTCCGCTACGCGCGCAGTGTCCCCGACCTCTGGGTCCCGCTCGTGATGATGGCCGTGGTCGGCACGTTCGCGTACAACTTCCAGACGGTCTTCCCGTTGTTCGTCACCCGCAGTCTCGGCGGCAGCGATACGACGTTCACCCTGCTGTTGTCGGTCGTGAGCGTCGGTGCGCTGTTCGGCGCACTCGCGACCGCCCGGCGCAAGTCGATCGACGTCCGCATGGTGGCGCTCACCTCGCTCGCGTTCGGCGCCGCGCTCACCGTGATGACGTTCGTACCCAACGCCGCCGTCGCGTTCCCGGTCGGGCTCTTCGTCGGCCTGGGGAGCATCGCGTTCCTCACGGCGTCGACCGCGATCGTCCAGATCCGCTCCGATCCGATGATGCGGGGACGCGTCCTGGCGCTCCAGGCGATGGTGTTCCTCGGCAGCACCCCGATCGGCGGACCGATCGTCGGTTGGATCTGCGAGAACATCGGGCCGCGCTACGGCGTCGCCGTCGGGGCCGCCGCCGCACTCGGCGCAGGCGTATGGGGGCTCGCGAAGGCCCGCGGCTGCGCGCCGGCCGAACGGCTCACCTCCGACGACGCGGTGAAGGCCGTGGAGCTCGCCATCGCCGACCTCGACGACGACGTCTCTGATGCCGGAGCCGAGTGCGAGCCTGAACCCGCGCGTCAGGGGAAGAGGATCGTCTTGCCGACGAGCTGACGATCGATCGCCGCCTGGAGGACCTTCCCTGCGTCCTCGAGCGGAGCTCGATGCGGCGCCGGCGGATGGAGCCGGCCATCGCCCACCGCGATGAGGATCTCGTCGAGCAGCTGATGCTGACCGGCAGGGTCACGCCCGGTCCAGGCGCCCCAGTCGACTCCGATGAGCGTCCGGTTGTTCAGCAGCACGAGGTTCGCCGGCAGCTTCGGGATCGCCCCACCGGCAAAGCCGATCACCAGGAACCGACCATTCCAACCCGTCGCCCGCAGCGCGGGCTCGGCGTGCTCGCCGCCGACCGGGTCGACCACGACGTCGACACCTCCACCCGAGAGCTCCTTGGCCCGCACCTTCAGGTCCTCGGTCGTGTAGTTGATGACCTCCGCCGCGCCTGCAGCGCGCGCCGCGTCGAGCTTGTCGGTGCTGGACGCGGCCGCGATGACGCGAGCGCCGAGGGCGGTGGCGACGTCGACTGCGGCGAGACCGATACCACCACCGGCGCCGAGCACCAGGACCGTCTCGCCCGGCTCGAGCGTCATGCGGCGGGTCAACGAGAACCACATCGTGCAATAGCTCTGCACCAACGCAGCCGCCCGGTCGAGATCGAGGCGGTCGGGCACCCGGGCCAGCGTCGCAGCCGGGACCACCACGTGGGAGGCGTACGCGCCCAACGCCATCGCGAGCACGCGATCGCCGGCCACGAAGTCTTCGACCCCCTCCCCGACCGCGACGATCGCGCCGGCGAGCTCCATGCCGGGAGTGAACGGGGTGGGGATCTTGATCTGGTACGTGCCCGCCACGGTCAGCGCGTCGACGTAGTTCACCCCTGCGGCCTCGACCGCGACGAGGACCTGGCCCGGCCCCGCGGTGGGGTCCGGCTCCTCCACGATCGAGAGGCGGCCGGGCGGTCCGTAGTCGGAGCACACGATGCGACGCACGGGCCGCACAGTAGGGCGCGTGCCGCGAGGGCCTGCAACCATGACGCTCGTGACGACCGAAGGTCCGGGCGCGACGCGGGCATGGATGAGCTGGAGCAGCGGCAAGGACAGTGCCCTGGCGCTCGCCACCGCGAGACTCGACCCGTCGCTCGAGGTCGTCGGGCTGCTCGTCACGGTGAACGCAGACGCCGACCGGGTCGCGATGCATGCGGTCCGCCGCGAGCTCGTCGAAGCCCAGGCCGAACGGCTCGGCCTGCCGCTGCGGGTCGTGGAGATCCCGTCCCCGTGCCCCAACGAGGTGTACGCCGAACGGATGCAGGAGGCGATGAGCGACGCCGTCGCCCACGGCGTGGAGCGCGTGATCTTCGGCGACCTCTACCTCGAAGACGTTCGCGCCTACCGGGAGCAGGCCTTGGCCGCGGTGCCGATCGAACCCGTCTTCCCTCTCTGGGCCCGGCCGACGCCCGCGCTCGCACGCGACATGATCGCGACAGGGGTGCGCGCGGTCATCACCTGCGTCGATCCCCGTCGACTCCCGGCGAGCTTCGCCGGCCGTCCGTTCGACGCCACCTTCCTTGCCGATCTCCCCGACGGCGTCGATCACTGCGGTGAGAACGGGGAGTTCCACTCGTTCGTGTGGGACGCGCCCGGGTTCTCCTCACCGATCCCCATCGAGGTGGGCGAGACGGTCGAGCGCGACGGATTCGTCTTCTGCGATGTTCGCCGGGCGCTCGCGCCTAGTGACAGACCAGCTGGTTCGGCACTTCGCCCGTGAGGATGCGCGCGAGCACCCGTGCTTCCGGCTCCCACTTCGCGTACGCGAACGGTTCCGCGCTGTGTTGCACATGCTGCGCGGCCTCGGTCACGGACATCGCGTCCCAGCTCTCGACCCGGGCAAGCGCGCGGTAGAAGGCTGCCGCCGCATACCGGGGCGTCGTGAGCTGGGCGGGGGTGCCCCACCCCTGCGACGGCCGTTGCTGGAACAGGCCCACCGAGTCTCGGTCCCCATGCGAGATGTTGTGCATCTTCGATTCCTGGAGCGCCGCCGCCAGCGCGACCGTCACCGCGTGGTGCGGCATGCCGACCTCGGTTGCCACCGCCGCGATCGTTCGCGCGTTCGCGGCTTGCTCACGATCGAAGCGGTACGTCTCGCTCCCGATGGTCGCGGTGCACGACGGCGTCACGCTCGCGAGCACTCGAGTCACCGCGTACCCCGCTCCCGCCAGCAGGGCCACCACGATCCCGAGCACCACGACCAACGTGAACATCCGCCGACGGGCTCGCCCCGAGCGGCCCGGGATCGAACCCGATCGCGCGCCGCCGCCACCACCGCGTCCGTCGACCGCACCCCGTACCGAGACAGGGCTCGGGCGCGCCTCGACGCGGTCGCGACTCGAAATCGGCACCCCAAAACGCTACCGGGCCCCCGCCACTCACGTTCGGCACGAAGAAGAACACTCGTGGCCGAGCCCGATCTTCGGCGTGAACCGGTGCCGAACGTCACGCAAACATCTCCCCCGAGGCGCCGAAACGCTGAGGCGAGCGTCCCGATGGTCTCGCCGTAGGCTGATGCGCACCGCAGCCGAGGAGACCATCGATGACGGACAAGTCCGCGTTCACCGACGACGAGTGGCACGCGCTGAGCGAAGCCCCCCTGCTCGTGACCCTGGCGATCTTCGCCACCGGGGAGCACGGACCGATCTCGATGGTGAAGGAGGCCGCGGCGAGCGCACGGGTCATCGCGCACCCCGGTGAGCACGGTCCTGCGAACGCGCTGATCGCCGAGATCGCCGCGGCAGCCGAGACCAAGGAAGCGCGCCATGAGATGAAGGAGCACCGGGGCCGGTCCATGGAGGAGGCGCTCGAGCACTCCCTCACGGACCTCGCGCCCGCGGCCGCGGCATTGAAGAAGCTTCCGGCTGACGAGGCCGCACAGGTCGGCCGGTGGCTCGTGGACATCGCCAAGGCCATTGCCGAGGCGGCCAAGACGGTCAAGCCCGAAGAGCAGACCGCGATCGACAAGATCTCGGTGCTCTTCGCCCCGCCCGCGCCCGCCTGAGCCGCCGGTATGAATGTCCCAGCGACTGCCTACGATGGTCGTACCCGGATTCCTCGTGCGGGTGTCGACCACGGGAGCGTGATGCCGGATGACTGATCTCACTGTTGCTCGCGAGTCCGCCGACCTCGAGGCCCAGCTCGAGCAGCACCGCATCGAGCTGACCGCCTACTGCTACCGCATGCTGGGTTCCGCGTCGGACGCCGAGGACGCAGTCCAGGACACGATGATGCGAGCCTGGCGCGCCTTCGATCGGTTCGAAGGCCGCTCCTCCCTCCGCTCGTGGCTCTACCGCATCGCCACCAACGCGTGCTTCGACCTGTTGAACGGCAAGCAGCGGCGCGCCCGTCCCATGGACTTCGGGCCGGCGGCGACCGCCGATGCGCCGCTGGCCCCGCCCCGCCGCGAGATCGCCTGGCTGGAGCCGATGCCCGACAGCCGGGTCCTCCCGGCCGACGGTGATCCCGCCGACCTTGCCGTCGCACGCGAATCGATTCGTCTCGCGTTCGTCGCCGCGCTGCAACACCTCCCCGCGCGACAGCGCGCGGTGCTGATCCTGCGAGAGGTGCTGCGCTGGCAGGCCACGGAGGTGGCCCAGCTCCTGGACACGACGGTCGCGTCGGTCAACAGTGCGCTGCAGCGCGCTCGGGCCACGCTCGAAGCGAGCGGCATCACGGACAGCGACGTGGCCGCACCGCTCGATGAGGAGCAACGCGCGCTTCTCGCCCGCTACGTCGACTCGTTCGAGCGGTACGACCTCGACGAGCTCGTCTCGCTGCTGCACGAAGACGTCAGGCAGTCGATGCCGCCGTTCGAGATGTGGCTCATGGGCGCGGAGGAGGTCCGCTCGTGGATGCTCGGTCCCGGCGCGGCGTGCGAGGGCTCCAAGCTGATCCCGACGATCGCCAACGGCGCGCCCGCATTCGGGCAGTACCGGCCGAGTGGCCCCGGTGGGAGCTTCGAGCCGTGGTCGCTCCACGTCTTGGAGATCTCAGAGGGTGAGATCGTCGGGCTCAACTACTTCCTCGACACCGACACGCTGTTCCCCATCTTCGGTCTGCCCGCGCGGCCCTAAGTCCGCCACGAGCCGGACGACACCATCCAACCCGGTCAACGCGAACAGCTCCCGGAGATCTTCACCCGCGCGGTGCATCCCGATCGACCGCCCGTGCCGGCGAACTCATCGCGGGCCGACCTGGCACCATTTCTCGCACCCCGGATGGCGAGACCGAGCCGCGTGCTCCGACGTCGCCGAGAGCGGCGCCCGGACCGCAGCCGCGACGTCATCTGAGCGAGAGCGCGTCGCGCAGGGGTCCGATCACTTCCTCACCGAGGCGAACGATCTGCTCGCGCACGCTCCCGGGCGTCACCCCGGGGACGTGCACGCGCAGGTTGACCGCATCGGCCCCGGCGCGCGCCACCGCCTCCGCAAGCTGGTCGGCCACGTCCTTGCCGTCGTCATGGGTGACGAGCTCGTCGCTCCCCCAGTTGGCCTGCGCGGCAGTGGACGAATAGCTCCGGTAGCGATCGACCTGCCGATCGACGTCGTCACGGGGCGGGTCGCCGATCCACACGCGCCGGATCGCGATGCACGCCGCGCTCCCGCCTTCGGCGCGGTACGCGTCGACCAGCTCGCGGCCGCGTTCAGGGGTTGACAGCGAATCGAACAGGAGCCCGATCCCGAGCCGCGCGGCGCGCCGAGCCGCGGTGAATCCCATCGCCGCGCTCACCAGAGGAACCGGGCGGTCCGCGCACGCGCGTACCGCCGGATCGTCGCGAAGTGCGCCGGGCTCCTGACCCCCGAGCATCCCGACGAGCTCGGTCAGCTGCGCGACGAAGCGCTCGGTCAACCCCTCCATGGACTGGTGGACCAGATCGAAGTCCGCGCGCAGCGCACCGGCCGCGACACCGACCCCGACCCGGCCCGGGAAGCGCGCGGCGAGCCAGGCTGCGTCTTCGGCCACGAGCGCGGTCTCCCGCAAGGGGAGCAGCAGCGGGCAGGGTGCAGCCCAACCGCGGTCCATCGCCTCCAGGC
>JADGON010000467.1 GCA_017882945.1 Acidimicrobiia bacterium
CGCCCAGGCGCTCCTCCATGAACCGGGCCTGGTGCTCGGGCGTATCCCACACCTCGATGACCACGAGGTGGCCGTCCTCGTTGAGCCCCGCGGAATGGGTCACCATGCCGTCGGGCCAGTTGCCCTCGCCCGAAGCCGAGTCAATGCCGAGCGCGCGGTTGACGGCTTCGTACTCCTTCAGCGTGACTCCTTCGAACTCCAAGATCACACCAGCAGCCATGACACTCGCCCTCCATCTCGCCGCCCGGTCGGACGGTCGCGAGCAGACTTCCAGTTCCGCCCCGGTCGCGCCACCGCGACGCGGACCGTCGTCGGCTCAGGCGGTGGGTGGGGCAGGCCAGCTGCGCCCGAACCAGCGCTGGATCCGATCGGCGCCGAACTTGACCTTGTCGGCGGCGAGCGCCGAGGAGGGGCCCTCCATGTCGCCGGTGGGGTTCTGGCCGCTGCGGAACGTGACGTCGACGCGTGCGACCTCGTCCTCACCGAACTCGAGGTAGCACATCCCGTGGCCGTCGTACTGCGTCGATGACGAGATACCGCTGACGAGCGCGCCAATCCCGTCCGCGGCAACGGCAGCTTGCCCTTCGGCGAACACACCCGCCTTCGGAGTCCCGACACTGGTCACGTCACCCACCGAGAAGACTCCCGGGAACGAGGTCTCGAGGGTCAGCGGGTTGACCGGGATCCACCCGTCGACCGTCAATCCGGACTGCTCGACCACAACCGGCGCGCGGTGCACTGGGACTCCGAGGAACAGGTCGTAGGGCATGTCGTTGCCGTCGCTCAGCACGGCGACCTTGCGGGCCGGATCCAGGCCCGAGACGAGCCGCCCCGGATGCCAGTCGATGCCGCGCTCGGCGAAGGCGACGAGCAGCGCCTTCGAGGCGGCCGGCGAAGGCGGGATCGGCACCGGCAATGGCATCACCAGCGCGATCTCAGAGCCCTCACGAAGCCCCCGATCGGTGAGGAAGTCGTGCATCAAGAGCGCGGTCTCGCTCGGCGCCGGCGGGCACTTGAACGGCACCGAGGTCACGGCGACGATCACCCGCCCGCCTTCGAAGCTCGCCAGCACCTCGCGCAGCGCGAACGCCCCCGCCACGGTGTAGAACTCGTGACCGCCTTCGACGAGACCGGGGGTGGCGTCCGGGTGGAGGTCCGCCCCGAGCGCGACCACCAAGATGTCCGCTTCGAAGGCTCCGGCGTCCGTATCGACGCGCTTAACGACCGGATCGATCGAGCGCACCGTCGACTGGACGAACCGCACGCCGGGCTTGACGAGGTCGCGGTACGGATGGCGGACGGCCGAAGGGATATGCCGCCCGAACATCACATCCAACTTCGAGAACCCGAAGACGAAGTCGTCGTTCTGGTCGATGAGCACGACCTCGACATCGTCGCCGAACTCCTCCGACAGCCGGGTCGTGACCTCGAGACCCCCGAACCCTGCACCGAGCACGAGAATGCGCATCGCCGCAAGGTATCCGAGGGGGGTCGTCCCCGGCACCGCCGGCGCGGCCCTGGTCCACCCACCCCGTCGCGTCTCCGCGTGAGTCCTGGCGGAATCGGACCGGTGTCGCTAGGTCCCGCGTCGAGTGATGGCCTCTCGCGCGGTGCCGACCTTCTTCAGGGACTCGCGCACGAAGCTGCGGACCTCCGGATGGCTCAGCACGTACGAGCGGACCGCCGAAGTGGGGACATGGCTCGCCTGGTACGCGATCGCGCGCCCGGACGACCGCGACACGTATCCGGTCGCGATCTCCGCGTCGCCGGTCTTGAGCGTGTCCTTGTAGGCCTCGTCACCGCGCGACAGATCGACCAGGAGGACGCCGCGGTCGAACGCGGCTTCGATCGTGCGCAGCGTTCGGATCGCCCCGGGGGAGAACCTCGAGTACGCCGGGTCGTGGGCGGCGAACCAGCCGGCAAAGACCGTGTCCGATGCGAGGCTCAGGTCCGTGGCCACCAAACGACCGTCGACGCGCAACGACGAGCCGACCGCGTGCAAGCCGGCCTCGGAATCGGAGGTGAGCACGTCCAGCAGGTCGGTCACGCCCCGGCGTGCGAACACGTCGGGCCAGCCACTGCGCCGATACTGCTGAGACTTCCAGACCACGAGCTGACGGAGCTGCGCGCGGTCCTTCGCGGGTCCGGACTCGAAGAGCACATCGGGGAGCTCGCGCCGGAGCTTGCGCTCCTTGTACAGCGTCGTCTTGACGTTCTTGCTCTGCTTGATCCGCTGAAGGTACGCATCCCAACCCGGTGCGGTGTCGATGACGGGTGCTGCGACGGTCTCGAGCGAGCGACGACCGTCGGACTGGATGCCGACGAGGTCGCCGAGCTCGAGCACGTCGAGGTTCGTCGCCTCCAGAAGCCGGGGCCAGGTCCAGAGCAGGCCGGGCTCGTGCACGAACGCCTGGCGCGTGTTGACCCGGCTCCCGATGGCGGTGGCGACGCCTCGGGCACGCAGCTCGAACGGGAGGAAGCCGACGATCGCGTCTCCATCCTCGATCACCGCGACCCGGGCGCGATCCGAGACGGCGTCGACCGCGCGCGCGAAGGCGCTCGACAGGAACGGGTTCTGGAGCTCGAGCTCCGCCGCTTGGAACTCGTGCCACCGACGCAACTCGGGTTCGCCGAGCTCCCCCGGCCGAACGACCGACGATCTCACCGACGTCCTCTCATCCATGACCCCGCCGACGCTGTCGCCGTGGTCGCTCCTGGATCAA
>JADGON010000018.1 GCA_017882945.1 Acidimicrobiia bacterium
ACCTCGAAGCGCGGCATCCCCTCGCACGCGGTGGTGATCGCCTCGGACGGCCAGACCAAGTCGATGACCGTGCCCGGAGACCCGTGCCCGGTTGTCCCGCCCACCACGCAGCCGACCACGAGCACGACGAAGCCCACCACCACCACGACGAAGCCCACGACGCAGACCACGGGTGGAGGCGTCCCGCAGGGTCCCGGTGACCCGGGTACGCCCGGTGGACCCGTGACCGGTCCCGGCGTGGTCGCGGTCGGCGCGGCGGTCGGTTCGAACGGTGCCGCAGCAGTGAAGGCGGCGTCGACGGGAACCCTGCCCTTCACCGGCTCGGACATCCGGGGCTTCGCGCTGCTGGGCAACCTCATGGTGTTACTCGGCTTCGCGATGTTGATCATCTCGCACCGTTCGCCGCGCGCCGCGGCGTTCTTCCAGCGGATGCGCCCCAACCGCGCTTCCTGACCCACTGGCGGCGAGTTGGTCGGGTCGGCCCCGCTGCGCCCGCTAACCTGCGCCGCGATGGACGTCACGACTGCAATGCTCGCTGACTTCGCCCAGGTGCGCGAGGGGCTCCTCTTCGTTGCCTCCGGCGGCGTCACCCGCTGCTACCGCGATCAGCTGCCGGCACCACTCGGTGTGTTCCTCGCCACGGTGCTCGAGCTCGATCGGATCGAGGCGGAGAAGGTGCACGAGCTGCACGTCGTCGTGGTCGACGAGGACGGCCAGCAGCTCGCCGAGATCGCGGGCGAGATCCAGCTGGGCGAGACCCAGCTCATGATCAACGAGAATCTGAACGTCCCGATCACCTTCGACCTGCGCAACGTGCCGGTCGAACGGTTCGGGTCGGTGGAGATCCGGCTCTACGTGGCCCGTGAGCACCGCCGCACCCTGCCGATCTGGGTGCTGCAATCTCCCACCCCCGAGTAGGGCGTCGGGTTACTCCGCGTCGGGGACGGGCTGGGGTGGCGGCGGGCCGACGTAGCGCGCGCTCGGACGGATCAGCCGGTTGTCGGCCGCCTGCTCGAGGATGTGCGCACACCATCCGATGACGCGGCTCGACGCGAACGTCGGCGTGAACATCTCGCGGGGAAGACCGGCGGTGTCCATGACGATGCCCGCGTAGAACTCGACGTTCGTGTACAGCCTTCGCCCCGGCTTGAGCTCCGCGAGCACCTCGATCGCCTTTGCCTCGATCTGCTTGGCCAGCTCGATGCTGTCTCCGCCCAGCTGCTCGGCGATGCCGCGCAACATGACCGAGCGGGGATCGTCGGTCTTGTAGACCCGGTGGCCGAAACCCATGAGCCGGTCGCCGCGCTCGACCGCACCCCGCAGCCACGGCTCCGCGTTCTCGATCGATCCGATCGAATCGAGCATGTCGAGCGCGCGGCTCGGAGCACCACCGTGGAGCGGTCCGGAGAGGGCGCCGATGGCTCCCGTCACCGCCGCGGCCAGGTCCGCGCCAGTGGACGTGATCACCCGGGCGGTGAAGGTGGAGGCGTTGAACCCGTGGTCGATCGTCGAGATCATGTACTGCTCGACCGCGCGGGCATGCTGCGGCGGTGGAACCGTGCCGCTCAGCATGAACAGGTAGTTCGCTGCGTACGGAAGGTCGGGGTCCGGTTCGATCGGCTCCAGATCGTGCTGGAGCCGGTAGATCGCGGTGAGGAAGGTCGGGACCACCGCGCAGACCCGGAGCGCCTGCTCGTGGAGCTCCGCACCGTCGACATCGAGCGATGGCCGGAACCCGAGGTTCGCTCCGAGCAAAGAGATGCTCGTCCGCAACATGTCGAGCGGCGGCGCGTTGAGGCCAAGTCGCGCGACCTCGGGCAACGAGCGCTTGATGTCTGCAGGAATCTCGCGCATCGGCGCGATGCGTCGCCGAAAGGTGTCGGACTCGGCTCTGCTCGGCAGCGTTCCCTCGAACATGAGGTGCCAGACGTCTTCGATCGAGCGCTTCTGGGCGAGATCGATCGCGCTGTACTGGCGGTAGTGGTAGAAGCCCTCGAGCCCGCGGACGTCGCCGACCGTGGTCTCCGCGACCACGACGCCTTCGAGCCCACGCGGGATCTCGTGGGCGAGGTTCTCGGCGGGCTGGATCTGCGCGATCCGCATGAGGTCGCGCATGGAGACGATGCCGACGACCTCGTCATGGTCGACCACGGGGATGTGCCGGTAGCCGTGTTCGGAGAGGCTGGCGAACGCAGTGGTTGCGTCGACATCCGGGGCCACCGAGTCGGGGTTCTCGGTCATCCAGTCGCGCACGGTCGCGGTCCCGGTGTCCGCGCCGGCCGCGGCGATCCGGACGAGATCCCGCTCGGTCAGGATCCCGACCGGACGGCTGCCGTCGACCACGACCACGGAGCCGACCCGCTGCTCGCGCATCCGGGACGCCGCCTCGGCCACCTTGTCGTCGGGCGTCGCGACGATGACGGGCGTGCTCATGATGTCGCCGACCGTGCGGGTGTTCGGGGTATCGGCCGCGGCCATGGACCACTCCTCGCCAGGGGAAGAAACGCGCCCAAGTCTAGAAGCCGCTTACCGCAGCGAGCGCGGAACGCGGAAGCGCACGCAGTCAGGAAGCTCCGTGACGGCCCTCACCTGCGACGAAACGGTCGACGGCCTGGTCGGGCGCGCGCATGGACTCGCGGCCGAGGACGAGCTCGTTGTCCATTGCCGCGGCGAACGGAAGATCCCATTGTTCGTACGAGGATCGGCGGTCCATCCGCATGCACGTCTGGGGCAGGCGCGCGAGCTCGTGCGCGAGGGCGACGGCGCTGCTCAACGCATCGCCGGGCTCGGTGAGGCGGTTGGCGAGCCCCATCCGCAGCGCCTCTTCCCCGTGGACCCCTCGACCGGTGAGGATCAGGTCGAGGGCGTGGGAGTGACCGATCAGGCGCGGGAGACGCACGGTGCCACCGTCGATGAGCGGGACACCCCAGCGGCGACAGAACACGCCGAAGACCGCGTCGCGCGCGGCGACCCGCAGGTCGCACCAGATCGCGAGCTCGAGGCCGCCGGCCACTGCGAAGCCTTCCACCGCAGCCAGGACCGGCTTCGAGAGCACCATCCGGCTCGCCCCCATCGGCCCGTCGCCGTCGTCCTGGACGCGGTTGCCCGCTTCGGTACCGATGGCCTTGAGGTCCGCGCCGGCACAGAAGGTGCCGCCCGCGCCCGTGAGCACCGCGACCGAGAGGCCGTCATCGGCTTCGAAGGCGCGGAATGCGTGCGCGAGCTCGGCGGCGGTCGGACCGTTGACCGCGTTGCGCGCCTCCGGCCGGTTGATCGTGATGGTCATCACGGGACCGTCGATCGTCGTCTCCACGTTCATGGCATTGCCTCCCGGGTGGCGTAGAGGTGGGCCGTCTCGTTGAGCGAAGCAAGTGAGCGCGCTCCGTTACGCGCGGCGCGCACCCGGCTGATCGAGGTGTAGCCGGGATCGAACCAGAGGTGGTGCGCCAGACCGAGGAGCGCGGCGAGGTACACGTTGATGACGCCTCCATGGCAGACGACGACGACGGTCTCGCCGGGGTGCGCGTCGATGATCCCGTCGATCTTCGGCACGATGCGCTCGCGGAACCGGTTGGGGTTCTCGCCGCCGTAATCCTCCCAGCGGCCTTCGACCATCGCCTGCCAGCGATCGTCCTTGCTCTCGCGCAGCTCTTCCATCGGGATGTAGTGGTCGGCTTGCGCGTCCCACTCCTGCAAGCCGTCGACGATCTCGACCGACAGCCCGTGGGCCGACGCGACGGGTTGCGCAGTCTCGACCGCGCGCCGGAGCGGACTGCTCA
This sequence comes from Acidimicrobiia bacterium, assembly GCA_017882945.1. GTDB lineage: Bacteria > Actinomycetota > Acidimicrobiia > IMCC26256 > JAENVU01 > Chersky-806. The sequence goes on from JADGON010000018.1 coordinate 3,780, forward strand.
CGACGTGGTGCACGGGCTCCCCGGCCAGCCAGGCCCCGAGGCGCGTGGCTTGGTCGAGCCCGTCCGCGGTGAGCTCGGGATCGACCGGGGCACCGCCCGACTCGCCCGGCCCGATGCGCACCGGCGCCGCATGCCGCACGAGGAGGAGATCCATCAGCCGCCGTCCAGGGAGAATCCGAGCACCGCCGACAGCTCGGCAAGCGCCTCGCCCGGCTCGGTGACCTTGATCGTCGTCATCCCGAGTGCTCGCGCCGGCTTCAGGTTCACTCCGAGATCGTCGAGGAACACCGTCTCCGGCGGTTCGACGGCGAGGCGTTCGCACACGAGCTCGTAGATGCGGGGATCGGGCTTGCGCAGGCCTTCGACGGCTGACTCGACGACGACATCGAAGTTGCCGAGATGGCCGAGCGCATGCGGCGCGGCATCGGCCTCTGTGCTGCTCGGCGCCCAGTTGTTCGTGAGCGCGCCGACCTTGAGGTCTCGCGCCCGGATCGTGCGGATCGCCTGCACCATCTCGGGTCGCGGCTCGAAACCGCGACCGATCTCGCGCATGAGGTCGGCTGCGTCCACCGTCCCACCCGCCGCGGCGCACTCGGCGCTGAAGGCCACCGAGAACTCGTCGAAGCTCAGCTCGCTGCGTTCCAGGCGGGCCCACGCGCCATGGTCGGCGCTCGCCGCCACCACACCTCGGATGAAGCGGTCAGGCAGACCGTGCTCGCGTTCGTACGCGGCGAAGGCGTCGAACGGCGACGGGAACACGACGCCCCCGAGGTCGAAGATGACGGCGCGGAATCTCATAGGGCGGCGACGGTAGCCCAGGCGCTTCGCGCGCCACTCCGAGGATCTCCCTCGGCCGATCCTGCGACGCGGATGCAGGTGCGGTCGAGGGCGGTCTACGTTGCGAGGGACGAGCGGAGGAGTGAGCCGGTGACGCCAGCGCCAGAAGACCAAGCCCACGTCGATCGGCTCGAGGAGGTCTGGTCGTCGCTGGGGACCCTCGGCGACTCACTCGCGGATGCGGACTGGGAGGCACCGACCGAGTGCCCGGGGTGGAGCGTGCAGGACAACCTCGCGCACATCATCGGGATCGAGTCCGCGCTGCTCGGGCGCTCCGAGCCCGAAGTCACCCCACCGGACGGTCCGCACATCAAGAACGACGTCGGCCGGTCGAACGAGGTCTGGGTCGAGGCGCTTCGAGAGAAGCCGGGCGCAGCGGTGCTCGAGGAGTTCCGCGCGGTCACGGGCGAACGGCTGGCCGCGTTGCGCGCTCCGGACATGGACTTCGGCGCGGACACTTGGACCCCGGTGGGACCGGGCGCGGTGCGTGACCTGCTGCCGTTCCGCGTCTTCGACTCGTGGGTTCACGAGCAGGACATGCGGCGCGCGGTCGGAAAGCCGGGCGGTTGGGAGAGCGCTGCCGCGCGCGTGTCACTCGACCGCGTCGCCAGCATCATGCCGATGATCGTGGGGAAGAAGGTCAAGCCCGCCGATGGCACCGTCGTGGTGTTCGAGATCGTCGGTCCGGCGGCGCGTCAGGTCGTGATCGGGATGGAAGGCGGGCGCGCGGGTTTGCTCGACGACGTGCCCGGAGCGCCGACGGTCCGGATCCGGCTGAGCGGCGAGACGTTCCTGCGGCTCAGCTCCGGTCGGGGTGATACCGACGTGATCCTCGGCTCGGGTGCGGTCGAGGTCAGTGGCGATGCCGCGCTCGGCTTCACCATCACCCGGTCGATGAACTTCCTCTTCTAGGGACCACCGCGTCGCGGCTTCACCTCACCGCGCTGATGCGCGATCAGCCACGTGCGACCCGGGTGCTGCAGCGCGTCGAGTGAAGCAACGACAGTGTCGTGGCTGTACGCCACCCGCACGTGCTCGATCGTGTGTTCGTTCTCGTCCGCCTCGACCATGACGTAGGACGCGCGCAGGTCGGGTGGCAAGGGGTTGCTCACGCTGCCCAGGTTCACCGCGCGCACGGCGCCGGTCGTGCGGTCCACCGGCCAGTGCGTATGGCCGGCGAACACGACGTCTGCGTCGCAACCGCCCATCCGCGCGTCCAGCTCGTCGTCGGTGTCGACCGAGTTGATGCCAGGCCCGTCATCGCGGCCCGGCGTCGCGTGGACGCCGAGCAGTCGGGTGCCGTCGGGAAGCGTCCCTCGTACCTCGGTGGGGAGCGCTTCCAGCCACGGTGTCCAGCCGCCCGCGCTCACGCAGCCGGCGGTCCAGGCGAACGAGGCGGCGATCTCGGCCACCACCGGAACGAGTCGAGGATCACGGGCCGCGTCGTCGGGTGACGGCGGGGGCCGCTCACCGCTGACGATGTAGCGGTCGGTGTTGCCGCGGATGATCTCGACGCCCGGGAGCGTGGTGATCCGGTCGAGCGTCCCGATCGGGTCATGGCCCAGCGCGACGAGGTCTCCGAGGACCCAGTGACGATCGGCGCCGCCGCGGCGCTCGATGTCGGCCAAGACGGCATCGAGCGCGATCGTGTTGCCGTGGATGTCGGAGAGCAGCGCGATGTGCACCCGGCGGACCCTTAGAGGACGAGCTCGGCCATGATCTGGAGCGCTTCGGGCTGCTGCGCGCCGACGATCATCGTGGTGATCCCGCTCTCCTTCCAGGCCTCGAGCCGGTCGGCGATCCGCTCCTTCGGTCCGATGAGTGAGATCTCGTCGACCAGCTCGTCGGGGACCGCCGCGATCGCGTCGCGCTTGTTGCCTTCGAGATAGAGGTCCTGGATCTTCTTGGCCGCGTCTTCGAACCCGTAGCGACACGCAAGGTCGTTGTAGAAGTTACGACCGCGCGCTCCCATCCCGCCGATGTAGAGCGCGGCCATCGGCTTCGCGAAGCCGCGCAGGGTGTCGACGTCGTCGCCGACGATGACCGAGACCGTCGGCGCGACATCGAAGTCCGCGAGCGTCTTTCCTCCGCCGGCCTTGGCGAACCCGGCATCGATCGCCGCGCCGTAGGTGTCGCGGAACCGGGTCGGCGAGAAGAAGATCGGCAGCCAGCCGTCCGCGATCTCCGCGCTCAGCTCGACGTTCTTCGGACCGATCGCGGCGAGGTAGATCGGCAGATCGGCCCGCCGCGGATGGACGATGATCTTCAACGGCTTGCCGAGCCCGGTCGCGTCGGGGCCGTTGTACGGGATGTCGTAGTGCGCACCGTGGTGCTCGAGCGGCGCTTCGCGCCTCAGGATCGTGCGCACGATGTCCACGTACTCACGGGTCTTGCCCAGCGGCTTCCCATACGGCTGGCCGTGCCAACCCTCGACGACCTGCGGGCCGGACAGCCCGAGGCCGAGCAGGAACCGTCCGCCGCTCATCAGGTCGAGCGTCGCCGCGGTCATGGCGGTCATCGCCGGGGTGCGAGCTGGCATCTGGAGGATCGCCGAGCCGAAGTTGAGCGTCTTCGTGTTGGCCATGAGCCACGTCAGCGGGGTGACCGCGTCGGTGCCGTAGGCCTCCGCGGTCCACACCGAGTGGTAGCCGAGGCGTTCCGCTTCCTGCGCGAGGTCCACCGCCGCGGCGACGCCCGTGCCCCAGTCCTGATAGCCGAAGTTGATCCCGAGTCGCATGAACCGGGATCGTAGGCTGGTTTCCATGACCTCTCTCGTGACGAACATCGTGCGCGGCTCGACCGCCGAGCGACTCTTGCTCCTGGTGCACGGGTACGGCGCCGACGAGCGTGACCTTGGTGGTCTGCTCCCGCATCTGGACCCGGAGGGTCGGTTCTGTGCGGTCATGCCACGGGGTCCTCAGGCCGCGGCCGGCACCCCCGGCTTCGCCTGGTACTCGTGGAGCCCCCAGGGAGACTTCGACCCGGTCGCGTTCGGCGAGTCGCTCGACGCCCTGGACGACCTGCTCGACGAGGCGTGCGAGGAGCAGGGGTTCGAGCGGTCTCAGGCGCTGGTCGCGGGGTTCTCCCAGGGCGCCGGGATGATGGTCGCGCTGGCCCTGCGCTCGACGGATCGGCCCCGCCCGATCGGTGTCCTCGCGATGAGCCCCGCGCTCCCCGGCCTCGATGTGTTCGAGCCCGATTGGGAGGCCGCGGCCGACGTCCCGATCCTGATCCAGCACGGTGACGAGGACCCGCTCGTCCCGGTCGCGCGTGCCCGCCAGCTCGCCCGCGCGCTGGAAGGGCACGGGGTGCCTGTCGTCTACTCCGAGTACCCGATGGGCCATCAGGTCGCACTCGAGAGCATCCAGCACGGCCGGGCGTGGATCGACGCGGTCATCGCAGGGGAGAAGCCCAGCCAGCCGGTGCCCGACGATCCGCCCGAGGGGCCGGTCAAGACGGTCACCACCGCGACCTTCCCGACCGAGGTGCTGGCGAGCACGGTGCCGGTGATCGTCGACTTCTGGGCCCCGTGGTGCGGACCGTGTCGCCAGGTGGGCCCGATCGTGGAGCAGATCGCCCAGATGCGGGGGACCGCCTACAAGGTGGTGAAGGTCAACATCGACGAGGAGCCCGCGCTCGCCCAGGAGTACGAGGTGCAGAGCATCCCGCTGATCGCGCTGTTCCGGAACGGTCGGCTCGAGCGCTCGTCGCTCGGTGCCAAGCCCCGCCCTCAGCTCGAAGCGGACCTGGGGATGCTCGTCATCCCGTAGTTCCGGACCTCTGCGGGTCCACGTCGCGGGTGCGGCTGCCCCACCAGAGCGCGAGCGCGCCCATCGCCAGGGCCGCGAGACCCGCGATGAACACGCCGAAGGTGCCGCTCCCGGTGAAGGGGAGCTCGGGGCCGGTGGGGGCTGCCGCGCGCGCGGTGGATCGAGCCGATGTCCGGCGGGCCGGCAGCGCGTTGGCGACCACGGGCGGATCATTGGTGACGACCAGGGGCTCCGCGATCTCGCTGGTGACCGGCGAGGTCACGGGGGGCGTGGTCGTCGCCGTGGTCGTGCTGGTCGACGAGGTGGTGCTGGTCGAGGTCGTGCTGCTCGTGGTCGACGTGGCGTCCGGGCGGATGGGGGCGGAGACCGGGTCGGCCTGGTCCCGCGACCGGCCGCCGGCGGGGCCGGGCCGGGGCGCGGCGCCGGCCGGTGACGCCAAGCTCAGCCCGAGCAACAGCCCGGCGAGCAACATGGCAGCCCGTGTTCCGTGGCGGAGCCGGTGCGTGTGGGCCACTGATCCCCCATGGGCTCGGGCCGACGCAGGGGCGCCGGTCCAGGGCCCATCTCTGAAGCGGGGTCGACCGTAACCCCGGAGTCGCCCGAAGTGGGGGACCTCAGGGTCGCGATGGGGCTAGGCGACGCGCCCGTAGCCGCTGGCGGAGCCGTACCGGACCCCGGACACCACGACCCCGACGGCCGGATTGGAGGCCGAGACGACCATCCCACCGCCGATGTAGATCTCGACGTGGTTGGCGCCGCCCGGACCGTAGAAGACCAGGTCACCGGGCTGGAGGTCCCCGGGGCCGATGCGGATCGTCTCCTGGTACTGGGCGCCCGAGTAGTGAGCCAGGCCCACGCCGGCGGCACTCCATGCCGCGGCGGTGAGGCCGGAGCAGTCGAACGTGTTGGGTCCGGAGGTCGCGAAGACGTAGCCCTTGCCGACCTGGCGCTTGGCGAAGTCCACGGCGATCTGGGCCCGGCCGTTGGGGGCCGGTGCGTTCGGGAAGTTCGCCGGGACGGGGCTGTGGCCGCTGCTGTGACCGGTCGCGAAGCTGCGGGCGGTGGCTTGCGCCGCGACGCGAGCGGCATTCGCCTTACGGGCGGCCTCGGCGTCGACGAGCACCTTGAGCTGACCCTTCACCTGGCTCAGGAGCTGGGTGTTCTGTGCGTTCGCCGAGGTGAGCTGACGGCGCGCCGAGTCGGCGGCGTCGCGCTGGGACTGGGCGGATGCCCGCTGGGACTCGAGCTGGGCCTTCTGGACGTTGAGAGCTTCGCGGGCTTGGAGCAGCTTGTTCAGCAGCGAGCCGTCCTTGTCCGCGGCGGCGGACGCGTACTTGGACCGGGCCGCGAGGTCGGTGACGGTCTTCACGTCGACCGCGTCGAAGGGGTTGCTCGTGCCGGCGCCCTTGTAGATCTCGGCGGCGCGGGCGTTCAGCTGCTCGTGGATCTTGTCGGTCGCGGCCTGCGCCTCAGCCGTGCGGCGCTCGGCGTCGGCGATGCCCGCCTGGGCCCGGTCGAGGCTGATCTTGGCGCCGTTCAACTGCTCGGAGAGCGCCACCATCTTCGATCCGTTGGCGGAGATCTGGGCCTCGAGCGCGCGGGCTTGCGCCTGCTTGTCGGTGACCGGTGATCCTTGCGCCACTGCGGCCGGCAGCACTCCGGCCACGGCTACAGCTACAAGTACAACTCCCGAGACTTTGGCCCGGAGGTTCAAATGGGGACTCCCTTTGGCTCGGAGGTGCCGCCGTCGGTCCTTGCCTGAACACGTCCGCTGAAACACGGTCCTACAACGCTGTGCGCTTCGATACGGCCGCGCGTCGCTACAACAAAATGCGGCAAGCGGTTCCCGAGACCCTACGCCCGAGGCCCGCCGGATGCCATTTCTGTCGCCGGAATTCGCCCTGACCAGGTACGACGCAGAGCGTTCCTCGGGCCTCTGACCTGCGAATTCAGACTTTCCAGCCACCACTCGGAGTGGGAATAGGTTCACCCGGAGGGGCGACGTCGGGAACCGACCATGCCATCGCCTTCGAGATCTCCCGCGCGACGTCCTGCCACTCACCGGGGTCCCAGCCCTCGGTCGAGGCACCGACGGTCGTGTCCTGGCGCAGGAACACGAATGCCGGCAGGTGCTCGAGACCGAGCGATCCCACCAGCGTGCGGTCGGGGTCCAGGAACGTGGCCTGGCGTTCTTCCTCGTCGCCGAGGATCCGCTGGGCGATCTGGGCCGAGCCGGTGACGACGTACGCGGTGCGGCAGTCGCTGTCGCCGAGGACGCCGAAGATCCTGCGCGCCACCGGGATCCACTCCGCGGCCTCGGGTCGATCCGGGAGGATCACGAGGCAGAGCTGGAACATCGTGGACCAGTCATCGAGCGTCCGGCTCACGCCTTTGCTCGTGACCAGCTCGAGAGTCGGGTCAGGGTTCTTCGCCACGGGCGGAGACGGTATCGCGACGTCCCGTTAGGCTCCGACTTCATGTCACGACGCGACCAGATCCGCATGACCGACGACGAGACGCGCGCCTTCCTGGTGGCGGGCAAGGACCTCCAGGTCGCGTCGATCAACGCCGACGGCACGCCCCACCTCGTGACCATGTGGTACGAGCTCGACGGCGACGAGATCTGCTTCTGGACCTACGGCAAGAGCCAGAAGGTCGTGAACCTCCGCCGTGACCCTCGGCTCAGCGTGCTCGTCGCGACCGGTGAGGTCTACGAGCAGCTGCGGGGCGTCTCAATCATCGGCCACGCGGAGATCGTCGAGACGCTGCCCGAGGTCACCGCGTTCGGGCTCCACCTCTTCGGCAAGTACTGGGGTCCCGCCGAGGACGAGCTCGTGCGTGCCGGTGTCGAGGCCCAAGCGACCAAGCGCGTCGTCATTCGCGTCAAGGCCGACAAGACCGTCACCTGGGACCACTCCAAGCTCGGCGGCACCTACTAACTCTCTTCCACCTCACCCTCTTCCACCCCCCGAGCCCTCCCTGCCCAGACACGTTTCGGGGGGCCGCAGGGTCGCCATAGCGGCCCCAACTCGCACGGAAACGGGTGGGCGGGGCGTCGATGTCCCATGGCGCTCGTACCTTCGGGAAATGATCGATCAGCGCACGGACGCGCTTGCTGCAATGCAGCACGGATTGCTGACTCACGCGCAAGTGACGGGCTTCGGACTCACGTCGTCGGCGATCAAGCACCGCGTGCGTCGGGGTGAGTGGCGACCCGTGTCCCGCGGCATCTATCGGATCGCAGGAGCGCTCGAAACTGCGCGCCAGCGAGCTCTCGCCGCGGTGTTTGGCTCTGGAGACGCAGCGGTGCTCTCGCACGGGAGCGCAGCCGCGCTGCACGGTCTCCCTGGCTTCTCGATCGAGCCGTTGACCGTCTCGGTACCTCGGAATGGCCGACGTGATCTGGTGGATGTGCGCCAGGAGCAGTCGATGGATCTGCCGGCGCACCATCGGGCTCTTGTCGACGGCATTCCGTGCACGACGGTCGCGCGCACTCTGTTCGATCTGTGTGGGGATGTGAATGCTGCGCGTTCCGAGCGGGCGTTGGATACCGCGATTGCGCGGAAGCTCGTCACGCGTGCCCAGCTGTGGCGCGTGCTGATCGACCTGGCGGAGCACGGGCGGAAGGGAACGGTGCTCTTCCGAACCCTGCTCGAGGAACGCGGTCCGGAATACGTCGCGCCCGAGAGCGAGCTCGAATCTCGGTTCGTCGAGCTCACTCGGAGGTACGGCCTCGCGGAGCCCGAGCGTCAGGTCGACCTCGGTGACGCGGACGGCTGCATCGGCCGGGTCGACTTCCTGTTCCGTGGGGCGCGACTCGTCGTCGAAGTCGACGGCGCGGAGTTCCACGATGGTCTCGTAGACCGCCGCCGCGACGAGGCACGCGACGCGCGGCTCACTGCCGTTGGCTGGAGGGTCCTGCGGTTCCGATGGGCCGACGTCGTCGACCGACCCGCCGCCGTCGCACGCGCGATCCGCTTTCCGTGCGGCTGAAGGCCGCGATGGCGACCCTGCGGCCCCCCGAAACGAGCAGGGCGGGGAGGACGGGGGAGGGCGGGGGGTTAGGGGGAGAGGCCGATGGCTTTGAGCATGGTCGGGGGCATGCCGTCGTCGCCGGCGCGCAGCATCGCGGCCTTCTCGATGTTGATGGGATCGCGCTCCGCGCGCTCGGCCCAGGCGTCCCACGGGCCCGGGGGGATCGTGCCCTCGACGCAGTGCCGCAGGTAGGCCTGGAGCTCGCGCACCTCGCCCGCGCTCCCGATCGGGCCGTGTCCGGGGACGATGACGTCCGCGAGGTCCGCCACCGCGTCGAGCACGTCAGCCCAGATCGCGGGATCACCTTGGAACGCGAGCGGGGTCACGCCGAAGGAGCAGAGGTCGCCGGCGAACAGGAGGTCGGCGTCCGCCACCAGTGCCATCACGTCGCCGGGCGTGTGACCCGACGCGGGCAGCAGCTCGATGCGCGGCGTCAATTGCGCGGGCCCGTCGACGATGTGGCTCACCGGACGCGTCCCGAGCTCAGCGAGGTCGTCGAACTCCTCCGCGAACGGAGCGAAGAACGTCTTGTACGCGTCGATCGGCATCGGCTGATCCAGGAGATCGCTCGTGGCGGGCGAGCCGAGCACCATCGCGTTCCGGAATGCCTGGGTGCCGCCGACGTGGTCGATGTGCGCGTGGGTGAGCAGCACCCGTCTCACGACGAGATCGAGCTCGGCGACCGCGGCCGCGAAGGGCTCCCATTGCGAGCGCACCATGAGTGTGTCGATGACGGTGAGCCCGTCGTCGTCGACAACGACCCCGGCGTTGCTCACGCCGTTCTCACCGTCGGGCTGGATCCACGCGTAGACGCCGGCAGAGAGCTCTTCGAGCGACGTCATCAGGTCAGCGCCGCAGCTACCGGCGCGGGATCGAGGTACTCGTCCACCCGCGTGATGTGGTTGCCGTCGATCCGGATCACCAGGCACGCGGGCATCGAGAACGTCTTCCCGGCGCGTGTCGTGGCGTGCAGCACGTGCTGTTGCAGCACTCCGGCGTCGATCTCGATCCGGCGCACGATCTCGTACCGGCGCTGGGTGGTGACCCGGAGCAGCCACTCGAGCACCGCCAAGGAAGAGTCGATGTTGCGCTCGCGGTCGTCGAATCCGGCCCAGACGACGACGTCCGGGGCGTAGACCGAGCGCACGCCGGCCAGGTCACCGTCCTCGATGGCCGTCATCAAGCGGGCGACGAGGTCGAGCGGGTTCTGCGAAGGTCCCATCCGGCCATTCTGGTGGGTTGGGAGAGCCCGAGCATGCTGTCGTAGCCTTCGCGCCATGTCTGAACGCACGAAGAACCTGCCTCGCCGTTCGTGTCTCTCGGTCCCCGGATCGAGCGAGAAGATGCTCGGCAAGGGTCCGACCCTCGGCGCCGACATGGTCTTCATCGACCTCGAGGACTCCGTCTCACCGCTGGAGAAGGAAGCGGCCCGCGGGAAGGCGGTCACCGCCATCCGTGACCAGGACTGGGGCGAGACGGTCCTGTGCGTCCGGGTCAACGCGTGGGACACGCCGTGGACCGCCTACGACATCCTCGAGGTGGTCGGCAACGCGGGCGAGCGGCTCGAAGAGATCATGTTGCCCAAGGTGCAGACGGCGGCCGAGGTCGTCGCGATGGACCTGCTGCTCACGCAGGTCGAGCAGCATGCCGGGCTGCCCGCAGGACACATCGGCATCGAGGCGCAGATCGAGACCGCGAAGGGGCTCATCAACGTCAACGAGATCTGCGCGGCGAGCCCGCGTCTCGAGACGATCATCCTCGGTCCGGTCGACATGTCGGCGTCGATGGAGATGCCCGGGCTGCGCGGCGGTCTCGAGATCCCCGAGTACCCCGGCGACTACTTCCACTACGTCTTCGTCAAGATCCTCATGGCCGGTCGTGCGAACGGTCTCCAGGTCATCGACGGCCCGTACGTGAAGGTGCGCGATTCCGACGGCTTCCGCGAGTTCTCGCAGCGCGCGCAGATCCTCGGCTACGACGGCAAGTGGGCGCTCCACCCCGACCAGGTGCAGATCCTCAACGAGCTCTTCTCGCCGACCCAGGAGCAGTTCGACAAGGGCTGGGACATCCTCGAGACCTACGAGAAGGCGACGACCGAGGGTGATCGCAAGGGTGCCGTGATGCTCGGTGACGAGATGATCGACGAGGCGAGTCGCAAGGTCGCGGTCAAGCTCGTCAGCCGGGGCGAGCGCGCCGGCATGCAGCGCAGCAAGAGCTAGTGCCGCGTCAGCCAGGGTTTGCGATGTCGATGAGCGAGTTCCCGAGCCGCCCGATCCGCGGCGCCGGGGTTGCATATCGGCGCGTGCTCTGGGCGGTCTCGCCGTTCATGAGGTGCGCGAGATCGGCAGTTATGCGTCGGTTCGCCGCCCGCTTGGATCAAACGCACGCTGTGCCGTTTCGGCGTCCGCTCCCAGCGGGTCATGGATCTGGACGGCGTCAGGAATCGGCGGCACCCAGGGGTGTCGGAACTTCGTGAAGAACTCGGCGGTGGGCGGCGGGAACACCGCGTCGACGAAGCTGCCAAGCGTGATGGTGAAGAAGCGTTGCCCGGTGGGCGGGTAGACCATGTCGCAGTAAAGGCTGGAACCGCAGACCGCGCAGAAGCGGTAGTTGATCCCTCCCGGAATGCCAACCGCACCGACGCCGTCTACTTCGAGCCCGTTGTAGCACCGCGTCTCGCCGGTGATCGAGATCACTCTGTCCTCGGGGAATGACGCCGACGCGAGGAACACGTTGCCCGATCTCCTTTGGCAGAAATCGCAGTGGCAGACGTAGACGTGCACCGGTTCGCCCTCCACCGTGACTTCGACCCGACCACAGGCGCACCGAGCGGTCCGTGTTGTCATAAGCCACCTCCACGGGCCCGGAAGCACGCGGCACGCGACCACCTCGACCAGCTATCTCCGAGCACAGATTGCCCGCTCGGCGAGCGTCATGCCAACGGGTCGAGCCGCACAGAACGACGAAGCGGCCTGCCACGCATGATCGCCTCGACCGCACGCATCGAAACCGGGCGAACGTTGGCTGACACGGCACTAGATCTGCGGGTCGCCGTCGGCGACTTCGGCGGCCGCCACGTCGAGCTCCTCCGCGATCGCCTCGACGGTCTCGACCGGCGTGGTGGTGCTCCGGTTGGTCCAGAGCACGTAGACGACCACGAGGCCCACCGACGCGATCGTGAGCCACAGCTGGTTGTTGGCGATCCAGTCGAGGACGTCGAGCAATGAGGCTGCGAACAGGTTGGCCACCATCCGGACGAGGACGAGCCGCACGACGGTTCCCGCCATGGCCGCGACGAGGAAGCCGGCGAACGGCATCCCGTCCGCGCCCGCGAGCAGCGCGGCCAGCGTGCCGGGGAACGCCACGATGATCGGATACCGAGCCCGGTGGAACTGCCGCTCGATCCACCGCACCGGGCGCATGGACCGACCCGCGCGGTCCTCGACCCAGCGCAGCGCGGCGTCGCCGTAGCGACGGCCGAAGAAGTAGTACAGCGACAGGACACCGAGCGCCCGCACGAACGGGATGCCGTAGAACGCGAGCGGGTGCACGCTGGGCGACGAGAGCAGGAGCCACCGCAGCCGAGGTGCCAACGCGAGGAGGAGCATCGGCTCTCGGGTGAGCAGCGTCGGCGCCAGCGCGTTGCCGACGTTCGCGCCGATCGCCAGGATCACCATCGGCACGGCGAACAGCGCGAGCTCGCGACGGCGCGTGACCGGCTTCGCTCGGAGCGGCTCCACGGCTCATAGCCTGGCAGGGTGCAGACGGTCGACGCAGTCGTGGTGGGCGGCGGGATCATGGGCTCGGCGAGCGCGTCGTGCCTGGCGCGGCGCGGCTGGTCCGTCGTGGTGCTGGAGCAATTCGAGCCCGAGCACACCCGAGGCAGCTCGCACGGTCGTTCCCGGATCTGCCGGCTCGCGTATCCGGATCCGTTCTGGATCGAGCTCGCGCGGGCGGCCTGGGACGGCTGGCGGGAGCTCGAGGCCGACACGGGCATCGAGTTGCTGGTCCGGACGGGAGCCATCGATCACGGTGATCCCGGCGGTGTTCAGGCCATCGAGACGGCCTTGGCCGCAGCGGCGGTTCCCTTCGAGATGCTCGACCGGGCCGAGGCCGAACGGCGGTGGCCGGGGATGCGGTTCGACGGCCCGATATGCCATCAGCCGGACGGCGGGCGCCTCGCCGCCGGAGCCGCGCTGCGCGCCCTGAACGATCGCTTCGAACAGCTCGGCGGGGTGATGCGTTGGAACACCCCGGCGCGCGCACTCGAGCGCGCGGGCGAGGGCGCTCGAGTTGTCACCGACGACGAGACCTACGAGGCGGCCGTGGTCATCGTGGCCGCAGGCGCGTGGCTCGAGCCGCTGCTCGGTCCGCAGCTCGCCCTCCCTCGACTCGTCGTGACCCAGGAGTCCGCGTTTCACTTCGCGCCGCGAGAATCGCTCCCGTGGCCGAGCTTCATTCACCACGGTGCCGTCGCGCGGTACGGCCTGGAGACACCCGGTGAAGGAGTGAAGGTGGCCGAGCATCACACCGGACCCGAGATGACGGCGGCGACGCGCGACTTCGTCGTCGACGATGGTGCACGTGATCGGGTGGTCCGCTTCGTCGAGACCTGGTTGCCGGGTCTCGCGCCCCAGCCGGTCTCAGAGGTGACGTGTCTCTACACGAACACGGCGAACGAGGACTTCGTGCTCGACCGCGTCGGACCGATCATCGTGGTCTCGCCGTGCTCGGGGCACGGCTTCAAGTTCGCGCCGGTGATCGGCCGCATGGCCGCGGATCTTGCCGACGGTGCGGCGCCGGTATCGCGCTTCGCGCTGACCGCGCCGCGCTAGCCCTCAGCCGGCAAGGGCCTGCTCGGTGAGGCGCCGGGCGATGACGCGCAGGCACAACGTCTCGTCCGCACCCTCGAAGATCGACAGCACGCGCGCGTCGACGAAGTACCGCGAGACCGGGAACTCCTCGGCGTAGCCCATGCCCCCATGGAGCTGCATCGCCTCCCGGGTCACCCACTCGGCGGCCCGGCAGACGTACGCCTTCACCATGCTGGCTTCGAGCGCGCCTTCTCCGCGCGCCATCTTGCGCGCAACGTCGTAGGAGAACTGGCGGCCGGCGCAGATCAAGGCGGCCATCCGCGCGAGCTTGGCCTTGGACAGCTGGTAGTCGAAGATGGGCTTGCCGAACACCGTGCGCTCCTGCGAGTACGCCAATCCGGCGTCGAACGCGGCCTGCATGACCCCGACCGCGCGCGCCGCGGTCTGGAGCCGACCGTTCTCGAAGCCCTCCATCTGCAGGTAGAAGCCCTTGCCGAGTCCGCCTTCGAGCCCGATCAGGTTCTCGGCGGGGACGAACCAGCTGTCGAACGCGACTTCGTACGAGTGCATGCCCCGGTAGCCGAGCGTGTCGATGGCGCGGCCCTCCATCTTCCCGTCGCGGCCGTCGTCGAACGAGAAGTGGTGGCCGGGAGCCGGGGGCTTGTCCACCACGAACACCGAAAGCCCGCGGTGACCCTTGCTGCGGTCGGGGTCGGTGCGGGCGAGCACCATCAGCGTGTCGGCGCGACCTGCGAACGTGCACCACGTCTTCACACCGTTGAGGACGTACCCTCCGTCTGCCGCGGTCGCGGTGACCTTGACTCCCGCGACATCCGAGCCGAAGTCCGGTTCGGTGACCATCACACCGACGACGCGCTCCCCGGTCGCGATCTGGGGGAGCCAGGCGTGCTTCTGCTCCTCGGTGCCACCCTTCACGACCGCTCTCGTGAGGATCTCGGGCCGGGTGATCAGGGCACCACCTGCGCCGAGCGAGCCCCACGAGAGCTCCTCGGTGGCGACGCACATCGCGAGGTAGTCCGACTCGCCGCCCGCCGCGAAGCCGCCGTACTCCTCGGGGACCGAGAGCCCGAACCCGCCGATCTCCGCCATGCCCTGGATGATGTCCTCGGGGATGTCGTCGTTGTGGCGGTGGATGTGCTCGGCGACCGGGCGGATCTTGTCCGCGGCGAACCGGTGGAAGCTGTCGCGGACGAGATCGAACTCCTCGTCGAGGTGCGCGGGCCCGGTGCCGTGCGCGGGCAGCGAGTCGGCGACGGACTCGAGGAAGCTCGGCGCCCGGTACTCGACGAGGAAGTCTCGAGCCCCGGCGAGCAGGCCCGGCTCGACGCCCCACTCGCCGTCGCGGGCGATGAGGCGCGAGCCGACGTCCGTGATCGCGTCGGCGATGTAGGTGTACGCGAGGGACGCCTCGAGCTCGCCGTGGCCCGCGTAGTCGAGCATCACCCGGCAGCCGGCGACGGCGCTCGCCGCGTGCGCGAGGTCATAGGCCACGACCTGGTGCTGGTCGAGTGCGTCGACCGAGATGCGTCCGTCGACCGTGGCCCGCTCGGCCAGGCTGCGTGCGGCCGCATCGACCAGCGCCGTCGTGGTCTCGACCGCCGCAACGGCTGCAGGTACGGGCTGGGCTCCGCTCATCGTTCCGCTCCACTCATGCGCGGGAGCCTACCGACGGGCGGTACGAACCTACGGGCCGGGCGCAGCAGTGGTCGTCGTGGCCGTGGTCGCGGTCGTCGTGGCCGTGGTGGACGGCGGTGGGGGCGGTGGTTGGGCGAGCGTCGTACGGGTCGTCGCGGTCGTGCCCGAGGTGCTGTTGTGGTTGGACGATCCGCTCGAGTGGTACGACTGGCTGCTCGACCCCGAGCTCGATCCCGACGAGCTGTTCCCGCTGCTGTTCCCGCCGATCTGGGTGGAACCCTTGGTGACCAGCACCTTCTTCGGCTGCCCGACGACGGCCTGTTCGAGGATCTTCCAGCGGCGTTCGAGCACGGTGAAGATCGCGCGGGCGAGGTGGTCGCCGCCCGCGCCGGTGAGGTGGATGCCGTCGCCCGCCCGCATCAGGACGGTCTCGCCGGTCGCGTCGGGCAGCGATGATTGGTAGTGGCCGGCGTCGTCCGCGAACAGCGTGTGCGCGTCGACGAAGGTGACCTCGGGAATCTTCGACGCGACGGCGCGCTGGATCGCATCGACCTTGAGGATGTTCTTCTCGAGGCGCGAGTCGCGCATCACCGGCGCATTGACCCAGTAGACCTCGCGTCCGTCGCCGACGAGGATCCGCATCATCTTGTCGGTCAGCTCGGCGTACTGCACGGCTTGCGAATCGTCGTAGACGTTCGCGTCGTTCGTGCCGATGATGAAGACGACGGCTTCGGGCTTGAGCAGATCCATCTGCTCCTGCGCGTGCTTCATCCAGTCGATGTTCCCGCTCATCAAGCCGCTGCCGACGCGGGAGTCGTACTGGGGCTGCACGACCCCGGTGTTCGCGGTCAGCGTCCCGAGCGACGGCCCCAGTGCGCCGGCGAGCGAGTCGCCGCCGATCCAGAGCTTGAGCGGTTGGAGGGGGTTGATCGCCCGGTGCGCGGGCTCCTGTGAGGCGCCGCCCGGCCCGCGCTTCGCGGCGGCGAGGGGCTGGTTGCTCTCGGCGCCGCCCGCGAGCGTCGGGCCATTGGTCGGGATGCGCAGCGTGTCGCTGAACCAGAGTCCGGCGAGCACGACCACCAGGACTGCGACCGTCGCGCTGAACACGCGCTTGCGCATATGACGCCGATGACGCTGCGCGCTTCGACGCGACGCGGATGAGGTGGAGACGGGATCAGCCATGCGAGAGAGACAACGTTTTCCGCGAGACGAGGGGTTCCCCAGGGTACCGGCCCGACTCTCTCTGGGTTGGGTCAGGCCGACTCGAGGGCGTCCTGCTCCGCCGACTCCGCGTCGCGGTCGAGCTGGGTGCGGTAGAGGTCCGAGTACAACCCATTTCGTGCGAGGAGGTCGGTGTGCGTGCCTTCCTCGACGATCCGACCGTCGTCGATCACGATGATCCGGTCCGCGTTGACGATGGTCGAGAGCCGGTGAGCGATGACCAGCGCGGTGCGGCCCGCGAGCGCCGCGGTCAACGCGCGCTGGATCTGGTGCTCGGACTCCGTATCGAGATGCGACGTCGCCTCGTCGAGAATGACGATCGACGGCGCCTTGAGCAGCACCCGCGCGATCGCGACGCGTTGCTTCTCTCCGCCCGAGAGCCGGTATCCGCGCTCGCCGACGACGGTGTCGTAGCCGTCCGGGAGTGACTGGATGAGATCGTCGATCCGGGCCGCTCGACACGCGGCGACGAGCTCCTCCTCGGTGCACTCCGGACGCGCGTAGCGCAGGTTCTCGCGAATGGAGGCGTGGAAGAGGTGCGGGTCCTGCATCACGAACCCGACCGCTTCGCGCAGCGAGTCGAGCGTCAGGTCACGAACGTCATGGCCGTCGACGCGGACTGTGCCCTCGACGGCATCGGCGATGCGCGGCACGAGCATCGCAGTGGTGGTCTTGCCGGCGCCCGACGGCCCGACGATCGCGATGAGCTCACCGGGTGCGATGGAGAGGCTCACGTCCCGCAGGATCCACGCGCTCGGCTCGTCGTCCTCCAAGCCCGGGTTGCCTTCCTCCAGCGACCGCAGCGACGCCACATCGTTCGATGGATGGCGGAACCAGACGTGGTCGAACTCGATGCGGCCCACCGGGTCGACCAGATCGACTGCTCCGGGGCGCTCGACGAGCAGCGCCGGGAAGTCGAGCACCTCGAAGACCCGCTCGAAGCTCACCATCGCGGTGAGCACGTCGACGCGGGAGTTGGTGAGCTGGGTGAGTGGTTGGTAGATCTGGCCGGTGTAGATCACGAACGCGGCGAGCGTGCCCAGCGGTATCGCATTCTGGATGACCAGATGCCCACCGACGAGGTACACGACGGCCGTCCCGACCGCGGCCACGAATCCGAGGGCTACGAACAGCACCCGTGAGTACATGGCGGACGTGACGCCGATGTCACGGACGCGTGCGGCGCGCTCGGCGAAGTAGTCCCGCTCGCGATCGTGGTTCCCGAACAGCTTCACGACGAGCGCACCGGAGACGTTGAAGCGCTCGGCGATCGTGTTGTTCATGGAGGCGTCGAGCGTGAAGCTCTCCCGGGTGACCGTCTGCAGGCGGCGGCCGATCCGCCGTGCCGGGATGATGAAGGCCGGGAGCACGATGAGCGTGAGGATCGTGAGCCGCCACTCGAGAACGAGCATGACCGAGAGCGTGACGACGAGGGTGATGATGTTGGAGATGACCGTGCCGAGCGTGCCGGTGACCGCATTCTGCGCGCCGATGACGTCGTTGTTCAGCCGGCTCTGGAGCGAGCCCGTCTGGGTGCGGGTGAAGAACGAGATCGGGAGGCGCTGCACATGGTCGAACAGCGCGACTCGCATGTCGTAGATGAGGCCCTCACCGACGCGGGACGCGTACCACCGCTGCACGAGGCTGAGACCGGCACTCGCAAGCGCGACCGCGACCGCGAGGCCGGACAGGACGACGACGAGCGTCTCGTCGCTGTTCTTGACTGCGTTGTCGATCAATGAGCGGAACAGCAGGGCCGGGATCACGCCGATGATCGCGGCCGCGATCACGCTGATGAAGAACCCGATGAGTGCAGCCCGGTACGGGCGGGTCATCCCGAGCACGCGCCGGAGCAGCTGGCGTTCGAGGCGCTTGCCCTTCACGGCGTCCGGATCGCGCCGGAAGCTCATCATCGTCTGATGCATCATCGTGGCGGCCAACGTACCGGGTCGCCTGCATGTTCCTTCCAAAGCCAGCTTCTCGTACCCTCGGGGCCATGACTGCCACGATTGATCCCGAAGTTCGCGACGAGCTGCGTGCCGGCGTGCGGCGCTGGGTGGAGCGGGAGGTGCTCCCCGTGGCGAGCGACTTCGAGCACGCCGACGAGTACCCGACCGAGATCGTCGAGCAGATGAAGGCGATGGGCCTCTTCGGGATCACGATCCCGGAGAGCCTCGGTGGGCTCGGACTGGACCTGCTGGCCTACATCGCGGTGGTCGAGGAGCTCGCCGCGGGCTGGATGTCTCTCTCGGGCATCGTGAACACGCACACGATCGCGGCCAGCGTCATCATGCGAAACGGCACGCCCGAGCAGCAGCGGCGCTGGTTGCCGCGCCTGGCGACCGGGGAGCTGCGCGGCTGCCTCTCGCTCTCCGAAGCAGATGCGGGGAGCGACACCCGCAACATCACCTGCCGAGCGGTCCGTGACGGCGACGAGTACGTGATCACCGGCACCAAGATGTGGGTCACCAACGGTGAGCGCGCCGGGCTCGTCGCCCTGGCCGCGCGCACCGACGAGGGCATCACGTGCTTCATCGTCGAGAAGGAACCGGGTCCGACGTTCGGTGGCATCACGGTCTCGAAGAACATCGGCAAGCTCGGCTACAAGGGCATCGAGACGGTCGAGATGGTCTACGACGGTCACCGGGTGGGCGCGGACTGCGTTCTTGGCGGCGATGAGGGGCTCGGGCACGGACTCGGTTGGATCCTCGGTGCGCTCGAGGTCGGGCGCATCAACATCGCCGCCCGGGCATGCGGGGTGGCGCGCGCGGCGTTCGAAGCGGCGATTCGCTACGCACAGGAGCGGAAGACCTTCGGCAAGCCGATCGCCGAGCACCAGGCGATCCAGCAGAAGCTGGCCGACATGGCCACGAAGCTCCAGGCCGCGCGCCTGCTCACGGAGCACGCGGCGCAGCTGAAGCAGAACGGTGACCGTGCGGACGTCGAGGCGGGGATGGCGAAGCTGTTCGCGAGCGAGACCGCGTTCGAGATCGCGACCGAGAGCCTGCGAATTCATGGCGGGGTCGGCTACACGACCGAGCTGCCGATCGAGCGCTACTACCGCGATGCCCCCCTGATGATCATCGGCGAGGGGACGAACGAGATCCAGCGCCTGGTGATCGCCCGCGGCCTGCTCAAGCGCTACGCGATCGACGGCTGATCACGCGAGCAGGTTCACGGCACGTAGGCGTGCAGGAACGCGAGTAGCGCGTAGACAGTCATCGCCGCCCCCGACAGCACGAGCACGGCGCGCTCGACTCGACGGCTCGCGGTGAGTGAAGCGACGACCAGCACGAGTGGGAACGCGCCAAGCGCATAGCGCTCGAGCGAGTCGAGGTTCGAGGAGATGACCGCGGCGGCGATCGAGACCGTCGCGAACGCGCTGTAGCTGGCCGGCCACGTCCGGATGCACACGATCAACAACACGATGACCACCACGAGCCACGGCACGTGGAGGCCGGTCCCGACGGTGTTCCCGTTCCAGAGCCCGCGCAGCGCGTGATCGATGGTGTCGATCGGGTTGGTGAACGATCCGCGCCGGCTCGACTCGGTCTGGATCGAGTACGGCAGCCACATGTCGCCGTACTGGTGGCCGACCCAGAGGAGGTAGAGCAGCGTGCCGACGCCGGGACCGATCACCGCGGCGGCGCGGGCGACGTACGCCTTGACCGGAAGGCCCTTGAGCCCGCGGGCCACCTCGATCAGCGCCGGCAACGCGAGGAGGAAGCCCGAGGGTCGCGCGAGCCCGGCGGCCACCCCGATCGCCGCGGCGATCCACCAGCGCTTGGCGCGCAGCGCGAGGAACATCCCGATCGCGAGCGCGATCGTCGTCGCCTCGGTGTAGCCCATGACGAGCACGAACGCGGCAGGGGCCAGCGCCAGCAACCACGCGGCGCGGGCTGCGAGTGCGGAGTCGCGCGTCTCGCGGCGGGCGAGGATGTAGAGCAGCACTCCGGCGACCAGCGCCGAGACGTTGCTGACGAGCACGACGGCCGCATGCGCGGGAATGCCCGCCCAGATGAACGGACGGGCGAGCAGAGGAACCAGCGGGAAGAACCGCAACGCGTCGCGCGACATCGAGCCGTAGCCGTGGGCGGCGATCTCGACGTAGTACGCGCCGTCCCACCCGGTGAGGCCCGCGTGCACCGAAGCGTGGACGGCGGCGGAGCGCACGTGGAGCTGGTCCACGAGGTAGTGCGCGAGCGCGAGCGCGCCGACGACGAGCACCCGCGCGACGAGCCAGCCGGGGATGGTCTGGATCAGGGGTGTCCGGACTCTGTCCCAGAGCCGCAACGTCGCTTCGCTCGGGTCCACGGACCAGGACTCTAGGGAGCCCCGCGCAACGAGGCTGGAGATGTCGTTCGGTCTCGCTGCTACACGAGGTACTTCTCCGTTGGCTTCCCGTCGTCGCGCCTACCCACCGCGTTCGTGCGCTCCTGGCGCCGCTTCGCCATGAAGAGGAGAGCGAAGAGCGGCGCTGCGAGGATGCAGGGGCCCAGCGCGCCGGGCCCGAAGGACCAGACGAGCACCGCGGTTCCGAGCAACCAGGCCCCGATGGCGCGTGCCGGCTTCGGGATGAACCAGAGGATGTCCTGCTGCTGCCAGGGCTCGGTCATCGCCACCCCTCTCGCGGCCTGACCTGAGTTTCGGCATCAGGTGGTGGGTTCCTTGAGGGCGGCTTCGTCGTCCGCTGTGCCCACCCGGAACGCCCCTCGCTAGGGTCACCGCCATGACTGTTCACGAACGACCCTTCGGGCGGTACTTCGAGGACTTCGAGCCGGGCGACGTCTACAAGCACTGGCCCGGCAAGACCATCACCGAGTACGACGACCACCTCTTCTGCATGATCACGATGAACCACCATCCGTTGCACACGGATGCCTGGTACGCCGAGACCCAGACCCAGTTCGGCAAGAACGTGGTGGTCGGCAACCTCGTCTATTCGCTCGTGCTCGGCATGAGCGTTCCCGACGTGAGTGGCGCGGCGATCGCCAACCTCGAGGTCGAGACGCTCCAGCACAAGCGACCGACGTTCCACGGCGACACGATCTATGCCGAGACCCGAGTGCTCGAGAAGAAGGAGTCGTCGAGCAAGCCGGACCGCGGGATCGTCACCGTCGAGACCTTCGGTTTCAACCAGCGCGGCGAAGAGGTCTGCTACTTCCGCCGCAAGGTGATGGTGCCGAAGCAGAGCGCGGCGAAGCCGCGGGAGCGGCCGTACACGAGCCCGGAATGACGGCGGCGCCCGGCTGCCTCTTCTGTGCGATCGTCGCCGGGGAGCAGCCGGCGCACCTGGTCATCGAGCACGGGCCGATCCGGGCGTTCCTCGATCACCGGCCGCTCTTCCCCGGTCACACCATCGTGGTGCCGGCCGACCACATCGAGCACCTCAACGTCACACCCGACGAGCTCATGGGTCCGCTCTGGAGCGCGGTGCGCGCCCTGTCACGGGCGATGCTCGACGTGCTCGGGGCGGAGGGCAGCTTCATCGCAACGAACACCGTCGTGAGCCAGAGCGTCCCGCATCTCCATGTCCACGTGGTCCCGCGCCGGCGCAAGGACGGCCTCAAGGGCTTCTTCTGGCCCCGCTCCAAGTACGCCTCCGACGAGGAGGCTGTCGCCGTCGCCGCACAGCTCCGCAATGGTGTAATCTTGTAAGCAAACACGTTTGCGATGCGGAGGATGGCGATGGAGACAGCAAGCGCCAAGACGGTGGGATGGTTCGCCGGACGGCTCCCCGACGGCTGGTTCAGCGGCCCCCCGGAGGTCAGCTACGACCGGGACGAGATCCTGGTGCTCGGCACGATCCCGGCTCCGGATCTCGGTGCGGGTGCCGACGAGGACGCCAAGGCGGCCGCCGTGCAATCCCGGATCGAGGCGTTCCGTGAGGACACCCGGGCGCAGCGGATGGCGATCGCGGATGCGGCCGAGGCGCGGTTCGATCGCAAGGTGGCCTGGGGCGTCGCGTGTGACGGGGTTCAGGTCGTGTTCACGAGCCTGAGCGTCCCGGTGATGACCCGGTTGCGGATGTCGGAGCGCGGGGTGCTGGACACGTTGGTCGATGCGAGTGTGGCTCGGTCTCGCTCCGATGCCTTGGCGTGGTGCGTCCGGTTGGTGGGGCAGCATCAGGACGAGTGGATCGGCAAGTTGCGTGATGCGCTGGTCGAGGTGAACAAGGTGCGGGCCGAGGGTCCCGCTTCCTGACGTTCCTGCTCGCCCCTTCCTGCTCACGCGCTTCGCGTTCGTGTCTCGTAGCCTGCCGTGCGTTGTGCGGCGCGGGTCCGGGAAGCTGGCCGAGAAGAGAGTCGAGCGAAGATGGGTGAGCGGTTGGCGGGGCGGGTCGGGGTCATCACGGGTGGGGCCTCCGGAATTGGTCTGGCGACCGCGCGGCGGTTCGTGGACGAGGGGGCGCGGGTTGTCCTGGGGGATCGCAATGAGGGGTTGCTGGCGTCCGTCGGGGAGGAGCTGGGGGCTGCAGTTGCGACGGAAGTGATCGACGTGACCGTGGAGGCTGACGTCGAGCGGTTGGTGGCTCGGGCGGTGAGCACGTTCGGGGGCCTCGACCTCGCGGTGAACTGTGCGGGGTTGGGGACGCTGGCCCCGGTCAGTGGGCACTCGCTCGAGGAGTGGAGCACCGTGATCGGGGTGTGCCTGACCGGTACGTTCCTGTCGGTCAAGCACGAAGCGCGCGCCATGGAGGAGACCGGCGGCGGGGGCGCGATCGTCAATCTCGCGTCGATCAACGCCAAGGTCCCGGCGAAGGGGATGTCCGCCTACTGCAGCGCGAAGGCCGGGGTCGAGATGCTGACGCGGTGCGCGGCGATGGAGCTGGGTCCGAAAGGGATTCGTGTCGCGGGGATCGGTCCGGGTCTGGTCGAGACGCCACTCACGGAGTACGCGCGCCTGCTCCCGCACATCGGTCAGGCGTACCTCGAGTCCGTCCCGCTCGGTCGCGTCGGTGCGCCCGACGACATCGCGAGCGCCGCGCTGTTCCTCGTGGGGGACGAGGCATCGTGGGTCTCGGGCGAGACGCTGTACGTCGACGGGGCGGAGTCGACCAACGGCTACCCGGACCTCGTGACGCTCGCAGCCGGCGGGTAGAAGGCTTCGTCAGCTCGGGTCCGCCTCCCAGCAGTACGTGAAGCTGCCCCGGAGTGAGGGGTCGTACCTGGACAGCCGGCGTACCTGGAAATGCGGGTTCTCCGCGCCAACCGGCTCGTAGACGACTTCAAGTGGCTCGGCGGGCTCGAAGCCGAAGCGTCCGTAGTACTCAGGGTTCCCGAGCACGACCACGAGGGGCCAGCCCGCGTCTTCCGCTCGACGGAGCAGGTCGGTCATCAGTGCTGATCCGATGCCCTCGCGTTGGTGGGACGGGGCAACTGCCAGTGGGGCGACGCCAAGGACATCGCGACCAACGAGCTCGCCCGGCGCGCCAAGTACGTGACCGACGACGGCGTCGCCCTCGACGGCAACGAGCTCGAGCCCGCGCGGGTCGTCGACCGCCCAGGTGTCGACGACGATGGCGACCTCCTCGTGGGCATCGCGGTCGTCATCGGAGAACGCGGCCCGCACGACTGCGAGGATGGCTTCATGGTCACTGCGCCGCGCTGCCCTGATCGTCCGCGTCATCGTTCCGTCCCCTGATCCCGCGCTGCTCGTGGTGATTCTTGCTTCGAGCTTCGCTCGTTATCGGTTGACCGCGGACGACTGGCGGGGCCAGTCGGCGTGACGAGACCGCCTACCGGTCTCCGCCCGGTTGGTGGGCTGCCAGCGCGTCGGCGAGCTGAGTCAAGTCCCGGATCCGACAGGATCGCGAGCTCGTTCAGGTGCTCACCTTGGGTGTGAACGCGGCGAGGGGCGGGACGATCCGCGGCAGACCGTGCTGGGCGCGCCAGGTGTTCATCTCGCTGATCTCGCCTCGCTGCCCGTCAGCCATCGCCGCGGCGAGCTTGCGGATCGCCGTGTCGTGCGCGTGCGTGGCGGCGTAGGCCGCCATGTGGATGCCGCCCGCGTGATGGTTGATCATCAGCGCGGTGAAGAGGTTGTCGAGCTCGAAGCCGCGAGCGGCCGCGAGCTGCTCGATTTGCGTCTTGGTTGCGAGGCCGGGCATCTCGCTGCGCGGGATGGGTGGCTGCATCCAGCCCATCGCCTTCTCCTGCTCGTCACCGACCCGACCCCACTGCGCCAGGTAGGTGTTCATCGTGCCGATCTCGGAGCTCTGGTAGGTGACGATCTCGCGCGCCATCTGCAGCAGGCGCGGATCATCACCGTTGCGGATGTAGTCGAGGGCAATCGTCAACGCCTGCTGGTGGTGCGCGGTCATGTCGTAGAGGAAGCCGACATCGACTGAGGCGGCACTCGGGTGGTTCGGCTCACGGTGACCCACGCGCCAGCCGACGATCCCGGCCAGCAGGCAGAGCGCGACGACCAGGGCGATGACCTGCCACAACGCCGGGCCCCGCGAGCGGTCAGGACGATCGCCACCGCCCTCGTCCGGTCC
>JADGON010000468.1 GCA_017882945.1 Acidimicrobiia bacterium
CTCGACACCGGCGCGGTCATCGCACGTCGACACAACGAGCGCGAGCTGCAGTCGGATCCCACCGCGCACGCCGAGGTCCTCGCACTGCAGGATGCCGCAGCAGCTCTCGGGCAGTGGCGGCTCGACGGCTGCGCGCTGGTGGTCACGCTCGAGCCCTGCCCGATGTGCGCGGGTGCTGCGATCAACGGTCGCGTCGGTCTCGTGGCGTTCGGCGCGGCCGATCCGAAGGCCGGAGCCACCGGAAGCCTCTACAACCTGGCCGCCGATCCCCGGCTGAACCATGAGATGCCGGTCATCTCGGGCGTCGCGGCCGAGGCGTCGGCCACCCTGCTGCGGGAGTTCTTCGCCAGCCGTCGGTGAGCGGTCGGTACAATCACGCCCCGCTCGGCGTTGCTCCCCGGAGAAACGCCTCGCGAGCCCGGAGGGGTGCGAGAGCGGCCGAATCGGATGGTCTCGAAAACCATTGTGGCGCAAGTCACCGTGGGTTCAAATCCCACCCCCTCCGCCACGACCACGAACAGGGCCGGGCATCGCGCCCGGCCCTGGTCGCGCTTTACTGCGGGCGCTTCGGGATGACGAGGTCGAGGATGCGTTCGAGCAGGTTGTCGTCCAGCGGCAAGCCGTAGAACGCGTGGTGCCAGATCATCGCCGGCGCGGCTTCGGCGATGAGCTCGACGTCGGCATCGGCGGACAGCTCACCGCGGTCCCTCGCGGACGCGACGAGATGCCGGAGGTGCTCGCGCTTCTTGCCGATCACCGAACGGTTGAACTGCTCCTGGAGGTCCGCGTCGCGCACTCGCTCCACCGCGAACGTGGTGAGGACCTTGGCGTCTTCACCGCGCAGCCGTTCGATCAGCGGCTGCATCATGCTCGTGAGATCGGCGCGGAGATCCCCGGTGTCCGGCAACAGGTCGTCCACCGACGCGCCGCACCGCACGGCTTCGACGACCAGCTCAGCCTTGCTCGAGTATCGGCGGTAGATCGTCGCCTTGCCGACACCCGCGCGAGCGGCGACGCCGTCGATGCTGACGCCGGCGTAACCCTCCTCCGCGAAGATGTCGAGCGTGGCCTGGAGGATCGCCGCATCGCACGCAGGATCACGCGGTCGACCGGCGCGAGTCCGGATGTCTTCTTCGCTGATGGCCATCAGCTGACTCCGACCGGCTCGGGTGCTTCGGCAATCTCCAGGAACGGCTCATGGTCGCGTGCCCGAGCGGGCAGGAAGAGCCACACACCGAGGGCCGCGAGCAGCGTGATGCCGGCCGCGACGAGACCGACCTGGTGCAGCCCGGTCACGAACGTGTCGTGCGCCGCGTTGACGATCTGGCCCGAGAACGGTCGGGCTCCGGGCGACTCCTTGGCCACGCCGACGGCCTGGCCGACGTTGTCCTTCACCTGCGCGAACACCTGCGGGGGAAGGACGGATCCGAGCTTGTCCCTGATCGCCGCGTGGAAGTGACTCGCCATCAGCGAGCCGAAGACGGCCACCCCCACCGCGCCGCCCATCTGACGCGTCGTGTCGTTGACCGCGGAGCCGACGCCGGCCTTGGCACGCGGCAGCGATCCCATGATCGAGTCGGTGCACGGCGCGAGCACGTTGGCCATGCCCAGCCCCATCAGCATCGTCACGCCGATCACCACCAGCACACCGGTGCTCGGGTTCCAGGTCAGGAACAGCGCGAACGAAGACGCGACGAGCACCAGTCCGACCGTCACCACCTTCTTGTTGCCGAACTTCTGCACCCACACGTTCGACAGCGGGGCGAAGACCATCAGGATCGCCGCCTGGGGCAACAGCACCGCGCCCGCCTCGACGGTGGAGTAGCCCAACACCGACTGGAGGTACTGGGTCAGCAGGAACAACGTGCCGAACAGGGAGAGGAACACGAGCGTGATCGCGCCACTGGCCGCGCTGAAGCGCGGGTTCTCGAAGAAGCGCATGTCGAGCATCGGATGGGACGAGCGCAGCTCCCACCCGAAGAACACCGCGAGCACCGCGAAGCCGATCACGAAGGCGGCAACGATCTCGGGTGCGCCCCAGCCGTGGCCGGGCGCTTCGATCACGGCCCACAGGATCGTGCCGAGCGCCACGATCGACAGCACCGCGCCGACCGGGTCCAGCGCGGCATGCGACGGGTCACGGGACTCGGGGATCAGCATGTAGCCGAGCACCAGCCCGATGATCACGATCGGCACGTTCACGATGAAGATCGAGCCCCACCAGAAGTGCTCGAGGAGCACGCCACCCGTGATCGGTCCGAGCCCGATGCCGAGGGCGGACACTCCGGCCCACACGCCGATGGCCTTGCCACGCTCCTTCGGGTTGGTGAAGACGTTCGTGATGATCGACAGCGTCGAGGGCATGATGAACGCGGCCCCGATGCCCATGAGCGCGCGGGTCCCGATGAGGACGTTCGCCGAGGGCGCGAACGCGGACAGGGCCGAGCCGAGGCCGAAGAGGAGCAGGCCGGTCGCGAGGAAGCGGTAGCGGCCGAACCGGTCACCCAGGCTCCCGGCCGTCAGGAGCAGCCCGGCGAAGACGAGGGTGTAGCCGTCGACGATCCATTGCAGCTGGCTGGCGGTCGCTCCCAACCCGCCCTGGCTCTTGGGATGGGCCAGGGTCGGGATGGCGACGTTCAGGATCGTGTTGTCCAGGGTGATGACGATCAGGCTGATGCAGAGCACCAGGAGGGTCAGCCAGCGACGCTTGTAGACGAGGTCGGGGTCGCGCAGGGCGTTTCGCATCGGGGTGAAACTAGACGCTGCCGTATCGGAACACAACCGTGCCGTATGTCCCCGTCGCTCGCCGTCAACTACCGGTTGACGGGCCGGAGTCGTCAACTTATGGTTGACGCATGACGACTTCGATCCGCATCGAGAGCCCCGTGCGCCTCGACGACCTCATCGAGGCCATCAAGCACACGCACTCGGACGCACTCGAACAACTCTCCGACGCGGTCATCGCCGCGGAGCATCTCGGCGAGATCTCGGACCATCTCGTCGGCCATTTCGTCGACCAGGCCCGACGCTCGGGCGCGTCATGGCGCGACATCGGCGCCAGCATGGGCGTCACCAAGCAAGCCGCGCAGAAGCGCTTCGTGCCGAAGAGCGCAGGCGGGCCATCGGAGCTCGATCCCGATCAAGGGTTCAGTCGGTTCACACGCCGGGCGAGAAACGTCGTCATCGCGGCGCACAACGCCGCGCGCATGGCGGGCAACGCCGAGATCCGGCCCGAGCATCTGATGCTCGGACTCCTGACCGAGCCGGAGGGGCTCGCCGCGAAGTCGATCGTTGCGCAAGGCGTCGCGCTCGAAGCCGCTCGGCAGACCGTCACGTCCACCCTGCCGGCGACGGCTGACCATGTGCCCGATCTCATCCCGTACGACCCGGCCGCCCGCAAGGCTCTGGAGCTCACCTCCCGAGAAGCGCTGCGAATGGGCCACAACTACATCGGTACGGAGCA
>JADGON010000469.1 GCA_017882945.1 Acidimicrobiia bacterium
ACGAGTCGCCGACGGTGCCGATGATGTAGCCGGGATGCTGCTTGGCGACCTGCTTGCCAAGGGCGGCCCACTGCTGCCACGTCTTCGGAACCTTGTAGCCGAACTGGTCCATGAGCTTCTTGTTGTAGTACAGGACTTCCTGAGCCAGGTTGTCCTGCAGACAGACGAGACGGCCGTTGACCGTGCACTGCGCGAGCGACGGCTTCGGCCAGCCAGCGATCAGGTTCTTCGGGAAGACCTTGTTCAGGTCGGCCGCGAAGTCGAACGGCTTCTGGCCCATCCAGACCGGGTCGTTCGCCTGCTCGCTGAAGACGACATCCGGCCAGCCGGAGCCGGTGCGGTTCCAGAGCTGGATCTTCGTCTGAAGATCCGTCGCGCCGTTGCCGTCACCGTCGAAGACGACCTTCGTCACCGTCACGTTCGGGTGCGACTTGATGTAGGCATCCGTGACCGGTTCGCGGGCCGCGTCCACCCAGACCGTGATCGCGCCTGAGGCGTCGCTCCCGCTTTTCGACGCGGCGCCACTCGTGGTCGAGACCACGAGCGCGACCGCAAGCGCCACTAGGGCCGCCCCGAGTGCCAGCCATCGACGATTGAGCTTCATTTCTTCTCCTCCTCCTCCTTAGTTTGTGATGTTGAGTGGTGGTTCAGCTGAGCGAGGGCGCGCGGTGCTCGGCAACGAAGGCCGGCAACGCGATGCCAGGCTCCGTCGGGGCATGTACCAGGCCGTCCGGCCCGACACGTGACTCGCGGGTCGCTGGGTTCGACGTCACAAGCGACTCGTAGTAGGTGCAGTTCGGGATCGCCATGCAGAGGTGCACCGCAGTCTCGGTCGGGCCATGGACTTCGGCCCTCAACCTGAACGAGTCGGCGAGATGCGCGATACGCATCGCCCCGGTCATCCCGCCGCGATGGTTCGCGCTCGTCCTGACGTATGTGGCACAGCCGGAGGCGATGAAATCGGCGGTGTTGAGGTGGCTCCCATCCGAGGTCTCACCAACGAGGAGCGGGACGTCGACGCGCTCGGCAAGCCACTTGTACGCCGTGACGCTGAACTCGCGGATCGGCTCCTCGTACCAGCGGTAATTCGCCTCCGAGAGGGCACGCCCGAGGTAGATCGCGTCAGGGAGGTCGAAGCCGGCCGAGCCGTCGTACATCAGATCGACGTCCGGCCCCACGTGGTCGCGCAGCCGCTGGCAGAGGTCCGCGTCGGCCCGTGCGTCTCCCCACGCGTGGAGCTTGATCGCCGGGTACCCGAGCTCGAGGCACTGGTCCGCGACGTCGAGGAACTCCTCGACCGTGGCGAACGTCGTCGTCGACGCGCACGCCGCGATCTCATCACGGTAGGTGCCGAGCAGGCGGTGCACGGGGACGCCAAGGACGCGACCCTCGAGATCCCAGAGCGCGACATCGACGAGACCGATGAGCCAGATCGGGAACTCGTCGGTACGGTCGAGCTCCCACAGCCGGTGCCAGAGCCATTCGCGCCGGTCGGCGCGCTCACCGGTGAGCTCGTGCCGCAGAACGCGATCCACGATGTCCGCGAGCATCGGCCCGCTCCACTCGTGGTAGGCCTCGCCGACCGCGCCGCCCTCGGTTGTGATGCGAAGGACAGCGGTTGTGCGAGGACCGTGCGAGCCGCGGAGTCCGTGTCGCCACGCGAACGCAGGCGTAACGGCTGGGAGCGTGATTAGGTCGACATCGATCGCTGCGATCCGCATCGGCCGTAATCATCATACGAATGATGAGCAGATGTCAAGCGGGGATCGAGCAGGTTCCACGACTCGCGTGGTTGCGCCGTCGTGCCGCGCCCAGTGCCGGTGTTCAACACCGTTCCGGGCGTGACGGTCACGCTGTACGCGGCCGATGCCGTGGTCGGCAGGAGGAGGATGACGCCCGCGAGGAGCAGCGAGAGGAGCGGGAGCCGCCGTGCCTGCGCATAGGCGGACCGGGGGTTCCCGGTCTGCGGCACGAGAGCACTTTCTTTGCGTGATCCGGGCGCGCATACCGACATAATGCGCCGGTCGATGGAATCGCTCGCGGCAAAGAACGCGCTCGTCACCGGTACCTCGCGAGGTATCGGCCGAGCGCTCGCCCAGGCCCTTGCAGACGCCGGAGCACGCGTGCTGTGTCACGCTCGCACCCTTGCGGACGCGACCGAGGTTGCCGAGGCGGTGGGCGGGGTTCCGATATTCGGTGACCTCGGTCGCCCGGCAGAGCTTGAGCAGATCGCGACCCAGGTGGACGAAGCCGTCGCTGCTCTCCACGTCCTCGTTCACAATGCCGCGATCAACCCGCGGCCCCGTGAAGAGCTCGGTGAGATCGATGCCCAGGTATTCGAGGCGGTCATCGGGGTGAACGTCGCGGCGCCGATTCTGCTGACGCAGCGCCTGCTTCCGCGCTTGCGGGCTGCCGGCGCCGCGCGGGTGGTCTTCATCTCTTCGGAGGCCGGCCAGTTCGACGGTGGCATGCGGCCGGACGGCCTGAGCTACGCCGTCTCCAAGGCCGCGCTGAACGCCGCGAGCGCCGTCATCGCCTCAGCGGTCCGCCCGG
>JADGON010000140.1 GCA_017882945.1 Acidimicrobiia bacterium
CGAGCTCGGCGCGCAGCTCGCGGTAGTTGTAGAGCTCGCCGTTGTAGCTGAGCGTCAGGCCGTCCTTCTCGAAGGGCTGACTCCCGGCGTCGGAGAGATCGATGATCGACAACCGACGGTGGGCCAGCGAGCAGACGACCGCTTCCGATTCGTAGTCGTAGAAGCCGTACCCGTCGGGCCCGCGGTGCGCGAGTCGATCGGCCATCGCGCGCGCGAGCAGAGGACCGTCCGCGCGTTGGTAGCACCCCGCGATACCGCACATTGGTCAGGCGCCGTTCTTCTCTTCCTCGGCGCCGGGCGCGGAACCGAACGTCTCCGGCCGCAGCAGCGAGTCGTACACGCCGACGTAGTTCGGTCGCTGATGCACCCACGCCAGCTCGGTCTCGATCCGGTTCCGACCGATCGCCCCCATCTCCTTGCGCCGGGGCTCGTCGTCGATGAGCTCGACGATGACCTTGGCGAACGACTCCACGAGGTTCGGCACGGCGTACATCGCCGCCTCTCCGGCGGACACGCGCGTCTCGAGCAGGTCGAAGGCGGCGACCGGCAGCTCGAACGCCATGTACTCGAGGGTCTTGTTCATCGTCGACACGTCGTTCAGCGGGTTCTTGGGGTCGGGTGAGAGTCCCACATCGGCGGTCGACAGCACCCGCTTCACCACATCGTCGGGCACCCGTCCCGTGAACTCGACGTAGTCGCCGAGATCGAGCTCCTCGCTGAGGGCGACCAGCTCGTCGTAGCAGTCACCACTCCCCATGAGGGTGAAGCCAATGTCGGTCCGGCCGAGGTTGTGCACGATCTCGTGAGCCGCGCGAACCACGTAGTCGACGCCGTCCTGCGGCCCCATCACCCCGATGTACGCGGCAAGGTAGGTGTGACCGCGCTTGCGCAACGGGTCGGGCGACTGGCGGCGCAGCGTCTCGGCGTCGGGGCCGGTGCGGACGACGGTGACGTCGGCGGGCCGTTTGCGGCCCCGGGCGATCGCCACCCGCCGGTACGACTCGTTGGTCGCGATGACGTGATCGGCGGTGCGGTAGTTGAGGTGCTCGAGCGCCTTCAATCCCATCACCGCGAACCGCGAACCGTCACCGAACCGCGACTCGTACAGCTCCGGACAGAGGTCGTGCTGGTCGTACACGAAGAGGCATCCCGTCAGCGCGCCGAAGATCAGACCGAGCACCCAGAAGATGTCGGGCGGATTGCAGGTCTGGATCACGTCGAACCGGCGGCGGCGGAACGCGCGGGCCGTGAGCCAGAGCGTCATCACGAACGAGTACGAGTACTCGACGAGGTACCCGAACATCCCCGACCCGGCCGGACTGGGCCGGTACTTGTGCAGCATGACGCCGTCGACGGTCTCGTGCGTCGGGTCGCCCGGCCCCTTCGGGCAGACGACATGGACCTCGTAGCCGGCTTCGGTGAGCGCCTGGCACTCGAGCCAGACGCGGCGGTCGAAGGGAACAGGGAGGTTCTGGACGACGATCAGGACGCGCGGGCGTACCTCTTGCCCGGCACTCGCGTCGTCCGTCGACGACTCGTGCGCGCGCCTCACCGCCCGGGGCCCGAGGAATCGAGCCCGACCACCGCGACCTTCATTGCCTCACTCCTCTGCAACGACGCGCCAAAGGTCTCGGCAACGAGCATGACAGTCGCGCGTTGCCAACGAGCGAGCGGAGCCGCTCCCGCTCATTGTCTTGAGCGGGTTCGTCCCCCGCAGATACAACACTTCGGCTCCCGTCAAGGCGGCCCCCGTGAAAGCCCCTTAGTTTCGCACGCGCGTCGAGGGGTCCGATCCGAGCACTGCGGCGACGACGGCGATCCACGCGACACCGAGGACGACGCTGCCGACGACGTCGCTCAGGAAGTGATCGAGGAGGTACACCCGCGCCAGACCGATGCCGGCCGCGAGCACGGCGAGGAGCACCGCCGGCGGCCACCGCACAGGCCACGGGCCCCCGGACCGGACGGCCAGCACCGCGAGGGTTCCGTACACCGAGAGGGCGAACAGCTCGTGCCCCGAGGGGAACGTCCCGGCCGAGAACGACGGGAGGGGCCCGGAGGCCGGAGTCCGGTTCACGGCGTACTTGACCACGACCGTGAGGAAGCCGGCACCGGCAAAGGCGCTGACCAGGCACCGCGCGGGGCGCAGGGTGCGGGTTCGGACCCACCACCCGCCGCCGGCGACCGCGGCGACCAGACCGGTGAACCCGACGGTGCCCAACGAGCCGAGCCGCCGGGACGCGCGGATGAGGCCCGCGCTGCTGTGCGCGGTGGAGAACGACCGCGCCGGGGCGTCGATCTCGCGGTACACCCATTCCGAGAGCGGTCCCGTGATCAGGTGGCCGAGAAGGTCGCCCACCGCGGCGATGACCACCAGCGCCGCGACGAGGGTGACGACCGCCTGCGCCGGGGTGTCCGGGTGCCGCGCGAACCACTTCCTCACGACGCCCGACCTCGAGACGGTCAGGGCGCGATCCGCAGGATCCGCCGGGCGTTCGTGGCGTAGACCTGCTCGAGGATCGCGCCGTCGAGGGCGAGTCCCGAGATCTGCCAGCGACCGTGCGGAGGGGGCGTGCGGCCCGGGGCGTACGAGAAGTACTCGTCGTCGGTCTCGAGGAGCCGGAAGTAGACGCCGTAGTCGTCGGCACGGATCGGGAGCTGGTCGGTCCCGAACAAGACGCGGTCGGGATGCGCCGCGATGAGCCGCGCGGCGGCGCGGGGTTGGCGACCGAGCTCCGGCGCCCGGCCGGAGATGTCGACGTAGAGGTTGGCGTACCGGTCGAGGAGGGCCGACACCGCGGCGAGGTTCTCGACGTGGCACCCGACGTGCGCGCCGATGAACGTCGTGCCGGGGTGGTTCGCGACCATTGCCTCGAACGAGTCGAGCAGCCGACCGAGCATGCCGACGCCCTCGTTGGCGAGGGAGATCGACGGGTGCGCCGTCAGCTCCTCGACCCGTTCGTTGCGGACGCCGACCGGTTGGAAGAACGCCACCGGATCGGCGGTGTGCACGAGCACGGGAATCCCGAGGCTGCCGGCGGCCTCCCACACCGGATGCAGCGCAGGATCGTCGGGCAGGATCCGCCGGCCCCCGGCGGTGACCGAGAGCCCGAGGTCCTTCCAGACCTTGAGCCCGCGCGCACCCTGCTGCGCCGACCGTTCGAGCGACTGCACGAGCGCACCGGATCCGCCCGTGGTGTCGAGCAGGCTCCAGTCGAGATGGCAGAACGTGTAGAAGCGGTCCGGGTGGGCGTGGTCGTAGCGCTGCAGGTTCTCGTCGAGCTCGGCGCCCCACCGCCCGTCGAGATTGACGAGCGCGACGAGGTTCGACGCGTCCATCAGCGCGAGGAGCGCGCCGACGTCGGGCGCCATCCAGCTCGAATCGGGGGTGAGCCACCGCCCGAGATGCGTGTGCGCGTCGATCGCCGGACACGCGGCCGCCGGCGTCGGATGGGACGGCAGCTCGAGCGTCGAGGCCGGATCGAAGGCGCGCAGGCGCGGGCCCGGGCGCGCGAGGCGGCGCAACCGACGCAGCGCCGGAAGCGCCGGGCGCAGCAGCGCCCCCCTCCGATAAGGTCCCGGGTTGCCGACGCCTGCCATCTGCGTAGGGTGGCACGGCAGGCGACCGGCGCGCAGCCACCGGTTGGCGGCGGCGATGCGTGGCGATAAACTCACTCTCCGCAAGGCTGGGTGTTCGTGGGCGCGGGCGGCAGAGAACACGATGTTCTCCTGGCCCGCGGGGCGGTTGGGCAGGCACTGATGGGGTCCCCCGAAATCCAACGTGACTCGGTGCGAGAGCCGACCGTCAGCGAGCTCGTGGGCGCGGCGGTCGCGGGCGATGCCGCGGCGTGGAACGCGATCGTCGATCGCTTCGCCGGCCTGGTCTGGGCGATCGCGCGCCGGCACCGCTTGAGCGCGGCCGACGCCGCCGACGTGTCGCAGACGACGTGGCTCCGGCTCGTCGAACACCTCGAACGCATCGAGAAACCGGAGCGGATCGGCGCGTGGCTCGCGACGACCGCCCGTCACGAGTCGCTGCGCGTGCTGCGGCTCGCCAACCGTCAGATCCCCGCGTCGAACGAGGAGTTCCTCGAGCTCTTCCGCGCCGACGAGCCCGGGCCCGACGCCGCGCTGATCGCGGCCGACCGCAATCGGGAGCTGGCGGAGCTCGTCGACACCCTCCCTCCGCGGTGCCAGGAGCTCATCCACGTCCTCACCGCAGACAGCCCTCCGAACTACGTCGAGATCGGGGCCCAGCTCGGAATGCCGACCGGCAGCATCGGCCCCACCCGGGCCCGGTGCCTCGAGCGCATCCGGAGGTCGGCCGCGAGTCGAGGTATCTGCCTCGACCTCGACGCCTCTTGATGATCAGCGAGACGCGGCATCGCCGACGCCGCGATCGCGCCCGGTGCAGGGGGCAGAGCGGACTGATGAC